>NZ_JBHWYR010000018.1:0-76916 GCF_042728695.1 Bacillus sp. NPDC060175 | reverse complement strand
TATTTTTATAAGCCGTAAAGAAAAAGACCTGGTGTTTACACCAGGTCTTTTTCTTTTTCTATCCATTTCCAATAACGCTCGCACTTCACTTCAATCATTTGTACTTTTCGTTTTAGTTGTAATTTCTTTAGCTCACGTTCTATTTCTTGCTGAGGGCAGTCATATATAAATGAGATTTCCTTTGAAGAAATAAATTGTGTTGCTTCTAGTAATACTTCTAAAGGAGGTAATGGCTCTGGCTCAATCTCGCATTTTACAAGTTCTTTTAATAGCTGTACGTATACATCATAGGAATAAATTCCCGCGATTTTAATACCTTCCTCATCTGAATTTGCATGAAAAAATAGGAGGGAAGGTATTTCTGTAATATGCATCTCATTTGTGAATTTTAGGTCGCATTGGAAAGCTTTTTTTGCGCTAACTGAGTGTAGGTCTTTTTTAAATTCCTCTACATCAATGCCACTATCTTTAGCGCATGTAAGCAATAATTCACAGTCAGGGTTTGATACATTTTCAAGAAGAATGTATTCTTGAAGTTTTCGCAAAAACTTCGAACCTGCTTTTCGGCCTTGCAACTCCGCCGCTTTAATCGCCATCGAAACTAAATATGGTGTTGACGATGCCTCTTGCATATGTACTTTTCCATCACATGAAAAACCTTGTAAACTTGTTGTTTTTTCCCACACAAATCGAATATTAGCAGGTTTATTCCATTTGTGTGAGGAAGCGTTTGCTCCGTCCACTTTTCCTGTTACGATATGACGAATAGAGAAGTATTTCCCATACTCAAGCCATAGTTTAATAATAAATGGCTCGATATCCCAGCAATCTTTACAAAGTGGATCAATAAATAAATATGCTTCTACAGATTTATGCTCGCATGTGGAAGGAGAAGGCATATTTATATGCTTTACTTCCTGCTTATCCATTACACTTCACCTGTTTCATTTGGAGTATTGACCATATGTTGAGCAGTTAATGCTAAACGTTCAAAAACAAACTCTCTTATATGACCGTGCACTCCTGTATCATCCATTGCTTGCTCCATACATGATAGCCAAGCTTCTGCGCGTTTTGGAGTAATCTCAAACGGAAGATGGCGTGCTCTTAGCATAGGATGCCCATGTTCTTCAGTGTATAAATTAGGACCACCTAAATATTGTGTTAAAAATTGTTTCTGCTTCCTAGCAGTTTCTGTTAAATCATCCGGGAAGATCGGAGATAAGTCAGGGTGTTCACTGACATAGGAATAAAATGTATCCACTAATGTTGCAATGCATTGCTCACCGCCAATTGCTTCAAATGGTGTCATCGGTTGCTTGCTCATCCTTTATAAACTCCTTTTTCCATGAAATGTATATCTATTGTAGCAATGGAATGTTATGAAGAGCAACTAAACAGCCTTCATAACATTCTTTGCTTATTCTATATGTTGCTAATAAATCTTCACTTTCCAAAAAAGGTGAAACATAGCCACCAGTAAATCACTTCTGCACTGATGGAAATTTTACTTTAGCGCTCTTCGTTTTGTTTGGCAAGGAAAAAGCGTTTTACTTTGTTGTTTGTATGACGAACTGGTACGTTATATTGCTTTAATAACCTTATAAATGCTGCTTTACCGGTCTTTTCATCTTGCACTTCGTATTCAATTTCATAATCATCGTGATTGTAATAGAAACTATGATCAAAGACAAGCGTTCCGCCTTCAAATAATGTTTCAGCTCTTTCTGTTGTTAAACTACCCATATAAGTTAAAGAGGAAACGGGAATTTGTAATTTGTGTAGCTGATCCATTACAGTTCCTTGAATGAGTGTGTTTGTTTCCATCATAAGTTTTGCTTCTTTTTCTGTTACAGACTGATGAGTTTCTAATAAACCAATTTCAGCAGGTTGTTTTAATGTTAATGTATAAGTTCCATCTTTATGACGAATACGAAGTGCAGAGCCTGCATCTTTTAAAGAGAAGTCAGGCGTTTCAAAGTAGTGATTCACTTGTTTTGTAAATGCTCCAATAGAAAAAGATTTGCATAATGTTTGGAATTCTTCCTCTGTAACCATATTTTTAAATTCAATTTCAATTTCTTGTGTCATTATATACGCTCCTTTTGAAAAAATAATTCTTTCCACATTATCGTTTTTTCGCAAATTTGGTTCAATGTTTTATTTGTTTGCGTCCATGTTATGATACAATAATACTGTTAAGTAAGACAGGAAGTTGAGATGGAGGAGTTCGAGCATGCAAAATAAAATTCAAGTTAAGAGCGTAGAAACGAGAGAGAATGCGCTTATTTTTTGTGCGGAAAATACTGAAATAGAGGTAAAGGAGTTAAGTGCGCGTAATCACGTACTTGTAGACTCAGACAATTTATCATTTTTATATATCTTAGAAAACGAATCATCTTTCATTTATGTAAGTATTCCGCATACATGCTGGGAAGCAATGCATGAAGCGATGAATAAAGATACAGCGATGTTTATTCGCGTGAATGATGTTGAAATAGAATTAGAAGGATTAAAAGAAGAAGTAGAATATTTAGTTGAAAATATTGAAGGTAATGCAAATTACGGAGAAGAACTAGTAACTGCTGTAGAAAAAGTGTTTCTATAAGCAAATGGATTGATTTTGGTGGTGGTTGAAATGAATCGTAATTGGGAAGAATTTTTAGCGCCTTATCACCAAGCGGTGGCGGAGCTGAAAGTGAAACTAAAAGGAATGCGTACTCAATTTGCAATGTTAACGGAGCATTCTCCAATTGAGTTTGTAACAGGAAGGGTAAAGTCGGTTGCAAGTATTATTGATAAAGCGGAGAAGAGAAATGTACCGCTAGACCGAATTAGAGAAGATATGCAGGACATTGCGGGCCTTCGAATGATGTGTCAATTCGTAGATGAGATTAAGCCTGTTGTAGAATATCTTCGAAAACGAAATGATTTTGACATTGTGGAAGAACGTGATTATGTAACGCAAAAGAAAGATAGCGGCTATCGCTCTTACCACGTTGTCATTAGTTATCCTGTTCAAACGATACAGGGGGAGAAAAAAGTGTTAGTTGAAATTCAAATTCGCACGTTAGCAATGAATTTTTGGGCAACGATTGAGCATTCTTTAAATTACAAATATAGTGGACGTTTTCCTGAAGATATTAAAATACGCTTACAACGTGCAGCGGAAGCGGCGTTTTTATTAGATGAAGAAATGTCTTCCATTCGTCTTGAAATTCAAGAAGCGCAAAAGGTCTTTTCACGAAAGCAGGAAACGAAAGATTCTGAATCATAAACTAAAGGGTGTTGGGCGATGAAATTTACAATTATGTCAAAGGGAGATCAATCATCAGATACACTAGCAAGTACGATGAAAGAATACTTGTTAGATTTTGGGTTTACAATGGATGAAAAGGAACCTGATATTGTAATTTCTGTTGGGGGAGATGGAACGCTTTTATATGCATTCCATCGTTACTATAATCGATTAGATGAAACCGCATTTGTTGGTGTACATACAGGGCATTTAGGTTTCTATGCAGATTGGTTACCGACGGAAGTAGAGAAGTTGGTGATTGCAATCGCTAAAACACCGTTCCAAGTGGTTGAATATCCACTTTTAGAAGTGATTATTCGCTATGTGAATGGTAGTAAAGAGTCGCAGTATTTGGCGATGAATGAAGCGACTGTAAAAAGTGCAGAAGGTACATTAGTAACAGAAGTGGAAATACGCGGAGAGTATTTCGAAACGTTTCGCGGAGATGGTCTTTGTATTTCTACTCCTTCGGGAAGTACCGCGTATAATAAGGCGCTTGGCGGAGCAATTATTCACCCTTCTATTGAAGCGATTCAAATTGCAGAAATGGCATCTATCAATAATCGTGTATTTCGTACGGTAGGTTCGCCGCTCGTGCTGCCGAAGCATCATACATGCGTTTTAAAGCCGGCTGCAGGAATGAACTTGCAAATTACGGTGGATCATTTGACGATGGTTCATCAAGATGTGAAATCAATTCAGTATCGCGTTGCAAACGAGAAAGTACGATTTGTTCGTTTCCGTCCGTTCCCATTCTGGAAACGTGTTCGTGACTCGTTTGTTGCAGATAAATAGAGAGGGTTTATATATTTGAACAGATTTACATTGAAATGGGATATAGGGCTGGCTGAAGAGGGAACTTTAGTTAGAGAATTTTTGAAAACAAAAGGGATTTCGAAAGCTGCTTTAACGGATATAAAGTTCCGCGGGGGAGCAATTGAAGTAAACGGTCAACACACGAGTGTTCGTCACAAGTTGCAAGCTGGTGAAGAGTTACAAGTCTTTTTTCCAGTGGAGGAAAGAAGTGAAGGGATGGAAGTGGAAGAAATCCCTTTATGTATCGTATATGAAGATGATGCGGTTCTTGTTATAAATAAAGAAGCAAATATGTCGACAATTCCGTCTAGGGAGCACCCGTCAGGAAGTGTTGCAAACGCTCTTTTACATCATTATGATAAACAAAATCTTGCAAGTACGGTGCACATTGTGACGAGGTTAGACCGTGATACTTCAGGGCTTATGTTAATTGCGAAAAATAGATTCGTTCACCACCTTTTATCGAAGCAGCATCAACAAAAAGGGGTGAAACGAACGTATGAGGCAATCGTTCATGGGACTATTTTAGAAGAAGTAGGAACGATTGACGCGCCAATCGGACGAAAAGCGGATAGTATTATCGAGCGAACTGTCTGTGAAGATGGTCAAAGAGCTGTTACTCATTTTAGAGTGATGGAGAGTTCTCCCGATAAGACGCATGTAGCACTTGAGCTCGAGACGGGAAGAACACATCAAATTCGTGTACATATGGCATATATAGGACATCCGCTACTTGGGGATGATCTATACGGTGGCCGAAGAGATGTGATAAAACGTCAAGCGCTGCATAGTACATCTTTGACGTTTTATCATCCTATTTTAGAAAAGGGAATGACTTTTACCGTAAGTATCCCAGAGGATATGCAATACGCTTTACATAACAATTAAAAGGGAACAAAATTCTTATCATAAAAAGAATTTTGTTCCCTTTTTTTAGCGGAATAATATTAAAATTTGATGTTCACCAGTACGCTTTATAACGAAAAAGCCACTTTCAGCTTTTGTAGCAATGCCGTCATCATTTGGACGACAATATCCGTGTGTTTCGCAAGTACCGTCATCACGTACTAACATTTGTCCAATTAATCCGACAGGAAGCCACTCAGTACGGTCTCTTCTTGATAGATACTTACAAGCTGGATTCCATTCTGTATTTAAAAGAGGTTGTATTTCTTGCGTATCCGTACGCGTATATTGACGTTTTCCGAAGCGGTCTGTTTTATAGCGTTTTTGCCAACTTAAAGCACCGCTATTTCCTATGAGAGCAGGAGTAGCGCTGGATATGCCTAGTATGAATGTATCATTTGAAGTAGCTTTTCGAATTTTTTCTTCGTTACTAAATGTAATGAAATAACCGACATCAATAGGGGTATGATCTTCTGTTTCAAACATTTGTGCAAAATCAGTCCCGCTTGCATTGTAAGAAGCACCATCGATATACATTTCTCCGTTATGGGCAAGCCATTTGGCACCTATATTATGATCAGAGTCATTTGTCCCATTTGCGATAAACCAGGAATAAGCTTCTTCTGCTGTACCAAATTTACCCATAATATGGCTGCCTGCAAAATTAGCTGTTGATGTATGATTTCCTTCCGCATGAGATGAGAATCCGTTAGCGATAGTTGCGGTTCCTTCTGCATGTGCTGCTTCGCCGAAAGTAATTGTATGTTTTCCTTCCGCATGAGAATAAGAACCACCTGCTGTCGTTTCACTTCCTTCACTATGCGAACTATGTCCAGTTGCCTTTGTTTTTGAACCTTCTGCATGAGAAAAGGGACCCGTTGCATGTGTAAGAAGCCCTTCTGCATGTGAAGCGATTCCATCAGCTTTAGAGTGAAGTCCTTCTTTATATGCGTGACGAGCTCCTTTGTTATTTTCTTTTTTTATAGGTGTAGGTACAGGAGCCTGAGTAGGGGTGGATCCTTCTATTTGTACATCGTTGCCTGAGATTAATGCTTTTTTTATTTTTTTTACTTGATTTATAATAGTCGCTGGAATTTCCGGTTGTACTTTTTCCTTTATTGCTGCAGGAATGTTTTCTTCTATATTTTCTTGTATCTTTTCCGAATTAAGCACAGGTTCAACATCATTAGAAGCGAGCTTCTTTTTTTGTTGTGCTTTTATTTTCCTGCTATCTATAATCCGCCTCATAACAGCATTTTCTAAAGAGACATATTTTTCTCTCGGTTTTCTTTTTTTTGATGACTCTTGTTCTTCTATTTCTTCTATAGCTGCAGCTCGAATACTGCACCAGTTGTTAATTCCATAAATGGGATGGTATAAAGGGTGGAATTTTCTTTTTTGTTTAGAAGATTTTTTCTTCATTCCGTCACCTCCTGCGACAGTATATGCCGCACAATTAAAAAAAGATGCACTTTATTGCATCTTTTTTTAATTGCTTTATCTAGTTTTAGTGTAGGATATGTCTAGAAAACACCATGCTCCCCTGCAAATCGTGAATTGTACTAAGTAGGGATTTGCGGGCAGTAAGACTCTCCCACCTCAAAAATCGGCAGTAAAGCAAAGAGGTTAGGTGGGAGTCAGGCTGCCCGTAAAAGCCCGATTGGTGCGGGCTAACAATCAGTGGGGGATGAACGAAACCCCCACTGATTAAAGTTTCACTTTATGAAATTGGGCGGAACTTTTCAGAGACAAAAGGTAGGGAAGAAGGGACAGAAACGGTCTCCAACTCAGGGTAACGTAGTCCAGTTAGTTTACCACCAAATACAGCGCCGGTATCAATATTGACTGTATGATTCACAAAGCGGGGTTCATTGACAGGTGTATGTCCATAAATAATCCATGTTTCACCCTTATACTCTTTCGCCCAATCTCGACGGATAGGTGATCCGTCAGGGTTTTTTTCGCCTGTAATATCACCATATAATACAAATGTTTGTACTTTTTTATCTTCTCTTCCTATGTAATCTTGCCGAATACCAGCGTGACAGACGATTAATTTTTTTTCATCCAGTATGTGATATAGCGGTGATTGTTCGTAAAGAGTAATGAATTTTTCTTTTATTACTTGTTGCTTATTAGAAGGCAATGCTTCATATTCTGCAACAGTTGTTTCGAGCCCATGAGCGATTGTGACATTACGCCCAAGGAAGAAACGATACAGTTTATTACAGTGATTCCCTGGTGCATAATAAGCATCTTTTCTATGTATTACGAGCTCCCATACAATTTCAATCATACGTAATGAATGAGGACCTCGGTCTGTAATATCACCAACGAATGCAAGCTTTCGTTTTGCGTTATGAATTGGGAGACCACTATCCCAGCTATAACCTAGTTTCGTTGTTAAATCTTGAAACTCTTGGAAGCATCCGTGAATATCACCTATAATGTCGTATTTCATATGTAAACCTCCAGCTTATTTTTTCATTAGTATATCTAAAATGGCCATAGAAAAAAACCATACCGTTTTTCGATATGGTTCATTTAAACATAAAGATTTTAGTTCTTGAGCGTACGTTTAAAATAAATCCAATAGCAACCATATATGTGAGCAGTGAACTCCCGCCATAGCTCATAAGAGGTAACGTTATTCCTGTAATAGGGAGTAAACCGATTGTCATCCCGATATTTTGGAATACTTGGAACGTGAACATTCCGATTGTACCAGCGCAAATATAACTACCGAAAGGTTCATTGCTTTCTAAAGCGATATGAATCATTCGGTAAATGAGTAAGAAAAAAAGTGAAATGATGACACTTGCTCCTAAAAAGCCGAATTGTTCAGCGACATTTGTGAAAATAAAATCTGTATGTGGCTCTGGGAAATATACTTGTCCATTCTCCCATCCTTTTCCTTGCATTTCTCCTGATCCAGCAGCTAAGAATGCTTGTCTTAATTGGTATCCTTGAGCGTCATATTTGTAAGGTGCCAGCCAGCCGTAGAAGCGGTTTAATTGATATTCTTTTAGAATATGACCTTTAAAGAACGCTGTATGAATGAAATAAACATAAGTTAAGGCAGAGCTCATGGCGAAAACGAGGGAGGTTAATCCGAAAATAAAGCGCCAACGTATACCAGAAACTAAAATCATTGCTGCGAGCATAGCCGTAATTACCATCGTGTTTCCTAAATCAGGTTCTTTTGCGATAAGAAGTAGAGGTGGTAAACTAGCTGCGAATATTTTTCCGAGCAAAATGAAATCTTCACGTGCTGTCCGAAAAGGGTATTTCTCATTATGATTCGCTATAATTCGTCCAACGACGATAATTAAAAATAATTTCATAATTTCTGAAGGTTGAAAGTTTCCGATACCTGGGAGTCTATACCATGCGGTAGCCCCTTTAATCGTAACAGCACCTGGAACTTGAAGTTCTAGACCAATAAGAAGTATGAGTGCAAAGCTATACAAATACCAAGCAATTTGTTTATATCGATCAAAATCAATAACCATAATAACGCCAATGGCGATAAATCCAATGATGTACCATTGGATTTGTTTTAATACAAAATTTACGTTTTGTAAAAATGGTGGTAAAGAAGCTTGTGCACTTGCAATAGCAAAGCAACTAACAGTCCCGATGGCAAATAAAATGAATATTAATATGTAGTCTATTTGATATTGAGGGTTCGGATCTTTCACTGTATGAATTCCTTTCTACTCCTCTTTATATTAGTGGATTTTAGTTGTTGCATCACGTATTTTAGAATGTATGAACTATACGCGTTATTCACATATAGTTCATACATTTTTGTTTTCGTAGCATCGGCTAATGATTCAGCTCTTTTATAATTATATCCAAACAATGGGAAAGACGTACATGTGCATCTGGAATGGGATCTGGTAGACTGTGATAATATATTAAGGAGTTTTTACACCATTGGTAAGCGCTAAGTAGGGCTATTCTATAGTCCTTAGTATTTTGTAAAAAGCCATATTCTTTTGATGTTATAATGAGATGCAGAAAATCTTCAGAGCCTTCAAGGAGCTTGTCGTGTATTTGTTGCCCAGCATGGTAGCGAAATTGACTTAACGGCTCAGATATATACACTGCATCTCCTTTAGAAAGTAGAGAAATCCAGGATGCCATATCGACACTACAAGCATATGGTCTATCTTGTAGTGTTCCAAAAGGTTCAGTGAGTAACTGTTTTCTAAATAGAATAGTTGTAGGCTCACCGATAATGTTATGCCCATCTCTTAACATCCAGTCGCCTAAAAATATTCCGTTTAATTGAATGTCTTCGCTATATAATCTTTGTGTTGGATGAGCATCTCCAATTAAATTTCCCTGATCATCAATACGTACTCGATAAGAAGTTATAAGAGCGAGATTTTTATTTGTGTCTTGCTCAAAATAAGCCATCATTTTTTGTATTTTATGATTATAAAACACATCATCGTCCATTAAAAAATTTATATACTCCCCATTAGATTTCTCTAAGAGCATAAGATCGTTATGAAATTGTCCTAAAGTAGTGGTGTTTCGAATGTATGTTATATTTTTATAATTAGGTAAATACTGTTCATTTATTAAGATTTCTGTTTCATCATTTGTACTATCGTCCCCTATAATAACTTCAATATTCGGATAACTTTGCGCTAATGCACTTTCTAGAGCAATTTTGAAATAATGTGGTCGATTATAAGTGGGAATAAGGATGGAAACGAGAGGTGACTTTTTTTTATTATTCATACGAAACTACCTTTCAGAAGCTTTTTTTGTAAGAACGATATCTTGATAACTTGTATACTCATTTCTGCCGCACCATAAACCATAATGCGGTTTATTAATTACCTCTAAGCCATGTTTATTTAATAAGATGCGGATATCTTCTTCAGGATAGGCAACTGCGAAATTAGGAATATCTTTATTCACAACATAACAATTTTCAATTTGATGATAAAAACCTAATGTACTTAGCCCTGAATTTAAGTAATAGGATGATTCAGGGTTAATGAGAAAGAAGGTAATAAAACATCTCCCATTTTTTTTTAGAACACGTACAATCTCAGATACGTAATGTTCTAATTCTTTCGGAAGGAGATGGGTAAATACAGAAGTTAAAAAAACAAAATCGAATGAATCGTCTTCATATGGAAATTTGTATTGAGAAGCATCTTCTTTTCCTTCTGGGTTGTAGAATTGATTATATATATCAACGTGTTCAAAATGAAAATTGCTACGGGCAGCTGAAATATTATTTTTGCACCATGTAATGCCATCTTTAAATAAATCAAATCCATAATAAGCTCCATCATCGCTTAAGTAATTCATTAATGGGACCGCCATTCGGCCGACACCACAACCTACATCTAACACTGTTTCATTGGATTTTAAACTACCAATTTGAATAAAATGCTTTATGAATTCTTTTCCAACCTTTTGAAAGTCGCCCCCTACATATTGGACGAGTTCGGGAGGTGGGATTAATGCGATTTTTTTTTCAAGCTCGCTCATAATTTCACTCCTTCCTTGTAGTAAACAGGGAACCAACATTTTTAATATGCAGCTACCATTTTATAGTGGGAGGGGAAACGATATTTGAACTGTTGCGATATGTAAAAAGCTCCCTAGAACAACTGGAAATAGTAATGGGAGCCTTTGTTTTTATTTATCATGCTATTCGAAGGCCAATAATTAGTGTGAGATGGAGAAACCCTAACTGAATAAAGTTTCGCCCTATTCTTTTCGCCAATAAACCCCGAATACATCAATTTTAGTAATAGGAGCTTTTAAGTTTCTTTGATTTCTAAAGTCTGTCACAGCCTCAGCACATGGTGGTAGCCCATAGTCATCGATAATTATATAGCCGCCCTTAGAAACTTTATCGTATAAGTTTACGAGACCATCCATCGTTGATTCATACATATCACCGTCAAGGCGAGCAATCGCAATTTTTTCTATCGGTGCTGACGGTAAAGTATCTTTAAACCAACCTTTTAAAAACTTTACCTGGTCATTTAATAAATCGTATTTTCTAAAGTTTTCTTGTACTTGTTCTAAAGAAACACGTAAATAATCAAAGCTGTGTAAGTAATCGCCGAAATCTCTCGGGTATTGTTCTATATTTGGTGTTGGGAGGCCCTCAAATGAATCGGCAACCCATACATTGCGATCAGTAATGTTGTTTGCTTGTAAAAAACCATTCATAAAAATGCACGATCCCCCGCGCCACACACCTGTTTCAATAAAATCACCTTCTATATTTTCACGGACAACTGTTTCTAATGCTTCATGTAATTGATTCATGCGTTCCCGGCCGATCATACTGTGTGCTGCTCTTGGCCAATCCATTCCGTCTTGACGTTCGCTTTTTAAAACGTTAGGTTTAATAATTTTTAAATTATGATTTTCTGCATATTGTTTAATAAATAAAGGGAGTGGAACTGTAACGGGTTCGTATGGAAGTTCCTTAGATATATGTAACGAAGCAGGTAAATATGGCTCATACTCTAGCCATATTTCAAACAGAATTGTTTTCTTTAACAACTCGAGATAAAGCTGGACAGCAGATTTATTTTCCATATAGATGCCTCCTGCGAAATGTCATACAACAATATGATTATGTAGGTAGTGAAGGTTTCATGATTGAATTCATAATTGAAAAAGCAGTAAAACTGATATCAGTTTTACTGCTAAGTAAAAAATTAAGCAATTTTTTCAATAATAATTGATGCACTAGTACCAAGAGCTAGCGATAAGCCAAGTCCTGTAACAACTGCTTCAACCATTGATGGAGTTATTGTAATTTGTGTAATCGCTTGGATAACGAGAGGTGCTCCAAGTGAGATTAAACTTGTTCCGGCACCTGGTACATTGACACCGTTAACTTGAATTGCAAGGCTACCTAATACACTTACTAATGCAGTATATGCGATAACAGTAATTTTGTAGAATCCAGTTTCACTTATGATGAAAGTATCGGCATCTAATTGAGAAATTGCTGTACCAAACTGAGATCCAACAGTATTAAATGGTACTGGCTCATTAATTCCAAGAGCTACGCTAATTGTAGCAGAGTTAAATGCGTACAATCCTGCTGGAAGTCCTAATCCAGATGGTCCAGTCGGTCCAGTCGGTCCGGTCGGTCCAGTCGGTCCGGTCGGTCCAGTCGGTCCAGTCGGTCCAGTCGGTCCAGTCGGTCCAGTCGGCCCAGTCGGTCCAGTCGGTCCAGTCGAGCCAGTCGGCCCAGTCGAGCCAGTCGGTCCAGTCGAGCCAGTCGGTCCAGTCGAACCAGTCGGTCCAGTCGAACCAGTTGGCCCAGTCGGTCCAGTACCGCCAGTACCGCTAGTCGGCCCGGTCGGTCCAGTCGGCCCGGTCGGTCCAGTCGGCCCGGTCGGTCCAGTCGGCCCAGTCGGCCCAGTCGGCCCGGTCGGAAGGGTAAATGGCGGTATTGGTGGTAAAGTTGGTCCTACAAGATTAGGGTCAAATGCACTAGCTGATAAGGATTCATCTGGATTTAAGCCATCTGAATAATTATTATTTGACATAAATTCACCTCCATAAAGCTTTCATTATATAGTAGATGCAAAACCGTAAGAAAATGACACGGACATTTGAATTATTGAAAAGAAATCTTAAATAGCTTGAACAAGTTAAAAAAATGGAAAGTTTATTGTATGTATAACATATGATTGAGTTGGAAGAGGGTGATTATGTTGAACAAGCAAGGAATTACAATTAGTCTATGTATGATTGTTCGAGATGAGGAAAATACAATAGATCGATGTTTGGACGCGGTAGAAAAAATCGTGGATGAAATTGTAATAGTTGATACAGGTTCTGTTGATCGAACGAAAAAAAATGTAGAAAAATACACTTCTAACATATACGATTTTCAATGGATTGATGATTTTGCAGCGGCTAGAAATTTTGCTTTTTCAAAAGCAACGCAAGAATATATATTATGGCTAGATGCGGATGATGTTTTATTAGAGGATGCTCAGGAATTACTGAAAACATTAAAACGAGAGTTAGATGGTAAAGTTGACGCTGTTTCTATGCCTTATTATCTTGTAATGGATTCTAATGGGAAACCTTTATATTGCACAAGAAGATATCGACTTGTAAAGCGTGAAAAACAGTTTCAATGGTTTGGAAAGGTACATGAGTATTTGGCTGTTTCTGGTGAGATTTACAATAGTAATATCGCTATTACACATAAAAAGGAAAAAGAAGTAACGAATCGTAATTTAAAAATTTTTCAAAATGCTGTAGCAGCTGGAGAAGAATTAAGCCCGAGAGATTTATTTTATTACGGTAATGAATCTATGGATAATCAAAAATATGACGATGCGGTTCTTCTGTATGAAACATTTCTTAATCAAGAGGAAGGATGGCATGAAGAGAAAATTTATGCATGTGGTAAGTTAGGGGATTGTTATGCGAAGTTAGGAGACTGGGAGAAGGCAGTTGAATCTTGTACGAAGTCGTTTCGTTATGGTATTCCTAGAGGAGAGAATTGTACAAGAATAGGATATATATATATGGAACAACAAAAGTATAATGAAGCGATATTTTGGTTTAAGCTAGCAACTGAAGTGCCGCTAGCAGAGGATAGTCCTTTTCACAGTCCGGCTAGTTATACGTGGATTCCATATTTACAAATGTGTATTTGTTATAGCAGATTAGGAGATCAAGATAAAGCTTATTATTATAATGAATTGGCAGCTTCTTATGTTCCGAATAATGCTGCGATTGAATATAACCGTAAATATTTTAGAGGCGTCTATGATAAACAATATAAAATGTGATTTGTTCTATTTTTAGGAAATGACTTGTCGCTATTCTAACGATAGTAGATTGGCTATATATTAGAGTATCGGTAATGCAACCAATAGAGATGGCATCCTTTGTAGAATGTATTTTATTTATATTTCAAATTCAATTTGCATAAGGAGTGTGTGAAATGAATCGAGAAAAAAGTTCTTTATACGAAGAAAAAGCTGAACATTATTATAATGCGGCAAATCCTAATTTATTAAAGCATATAAAAAAGGAATGGCAAGAAGTTCTTGATATTGGCTGCTCGAGCGGTGCGTTAGGAGCGGCTATAAAAGAAAATGGAGCACGTGTATCAGGAATTGAAGCGTTCCCAGAGGCTGCCGAAAAAGCGAAAGAAAAACTAGATCATGTTATTTTAGGTGATATAGAAACAATGGAACTTCCTTATGAGAAGGAACAATTTGATTGTGTCATATTCGGGGATGTATTAGAGCATTTATTCGACCCGTGGGCTGTCATAGAAAAAGTAAAACCTTATATAAAACAAAATGGAGTTATTTTAGCTAGCATACCGAACGTTGCTCACATTTCAGTGTTAGCTCCTTTATTAGCTGGAAATTGGACGTATACAGAATATGGTTTATTAGATAAAACACATATTCGTTTCTTTACATTTAATGAGATGTTACGAATGTTTTTAAAAGCGGGCTATTCTATTAGTAAAGTAGATCGTGTATATATCGATCACAAAATGTATGAACCACTAATTGAAGAGTTATATGGAATTTGTAAGAAATATCGTCTTGGAAGTGGCTTTATGGCTGAGACGGTTGTATTTCAATATATTATTGAAGCAGAAAAATCACAACTATGAATAATCCTGATAAAACGATTTTGATGGTGATATGTGTAAATGATTCGAAATTGTATGCACAATGCGTGAGACATATATTGAAATTGGCAGTACCTCCAGGATATAGTGTACAATTCATGCCAATTCGCGGTGCAAAAAGTATGACGAGCGGATACAATCAAGCACTTTCGAATCCAGCGAAATATAAAGTGTATTTACACCAAGATGTTTTTATTGTAAATGGGGCTTTTTTATTTGGATTAATTCAATTATTTACGGAACACGAGCATCTTGGGATGATTGGGATGGTTGGAGCCCAGTATGTTCCCCCGCACGGTGTATGGAACGAAGGAAGAGGGATAGTTGGGAAAGTAATTGGTTACATGAACGAGTTATTTTATATGGCTAGTTTAGAGCAACCATTTCATGAATCGAAAACATTTATTCCAGTGGAATGTATTGACGGTTTATTGATGGCGACACAATATGATATTCCGTGGCGAGAGGACTTATTTGATGGGTTTGATTTTTATGATGTATCCCAATCGTTTGAATTTAAAAAAGCTGGGTATACAGTCGGTGTCCCTGTGCAGCGTGATGCTTGGTGTATTCATTATCATTTTGATGTAAATATGACGAATTATGAAAAGTATAGGAAAGTGTTCGTGGAGCATTATATGTCAGATGTAAATAAGGAAGAATGAAGGGGCTACAAAAATGAAAGATCATACAATATTAGTCGTTGTTTGTGTAAATAATGAAGAGCTTTTCGAGCAATGTGAGAGACAAATAAGAAACATTTTTGTCCCCCCTGGCTATGTAGTGCAAATTTTTCCGATACGAGATGCGAAAAGTATGGCAAGTGCGTACAATCGAGCACTTTCATATCCGGCGAAATATAAAGTATATATACATCAAGATACTTACCTTATTAATCGTGATATGTTTTGTACCCTCATTTCTCTTTTTAAAGAAAATGAAAAGCTTGGCTTAATTGGAGTAGCTGGCGCCCAATTTTTACCGAGTAATGGGATATGGTGGGAAGGTAAAAACTTAGTAGGGAAAGTGATTGAATACAGAAGACAGAATTATCAATTATTAAATTTAAATCAGGATTTTTATGGGGATAAATCATTTATGTCAGTTCAGTCAATTGATGGTCTACTAATGGCAACGCAACATGACCTTCCATGGCGAGAGGATTTGTTTCAAGGATTCCATTTCTATGATGTGTCACAGTCTTTAGAATTTCAAAAGGCTGGATATTTAATTGGTATCCCTAATCAATCAAATCTATGGTGTATTCATTACAATGGAGATGAGTTTGATGCGGATACATATGAGAAATACCGAAAAGTTTTTGTGGAACATTATAAAGATATACTATCTCCATCATAAGGGAGAGATGAAGGATGAAAGGGATTATTTTAGCAGGCGGGACAGGATCGAGATTATAT
The DNA here is from genome assembly GCF_042728695.1 of Bacillus sp. NPDC060175. Taxonomy (NCBI): domain Bacteria; kingdom Bacillati; phylum Bacillota; class Bacilli; order Caryophanales; family Bacillaceae; genus Bacillus; species Bacillus sp. NPDC060175. Next base: position 60,799 of record NZ_JBHWYR010000018.1, on the reverse strand, counting down.
CCAATAACGAAAGTAACAAATAAACATTTACTTCCCGTTGGGCGGTATCCGATGATTTATCATGCGGTATATAAGCTGAAGCAATGTGAAATTACAGATATTATGATTATTACAGGTAAAGAGCATATGGGAGATGTTGTGAGCTTTCTAGGAAGTGGTCAAGAGTTTGGTGTATCCTTTACGTATCGTGTGCAAGATAAGGCGGGCGGGATTGCGCAGGCGCTAGGACTTTGTGAAGATTTCGTAGGAAATGATCGGATGGCAGTTATATTAGGAGATAATATCTTTTCAGATGATATTCGCCCGTATGTTGAAGAGTTTACAAGTCAAAAAGAAGGGGCTAAAGTGCTGCTTCAATCTGTAGAAGATCCCGAAAGATTTGGTGTAGCGCATATTCAAGGCCGAAAAATAATTGAAATTGAAGAAAAGCCGAAGAAGCCGAAAAGTGCTTATGCTGTGACGGGAATTTATTTGTATGATTCGAAAGTCTTTTCTTATATAAAAGAATTAAAACCTTCCTCAAGAGGGGAACTTGAAATTACAGATATAAATAATTGGTACTTAAAAAGAGGAGTGCTTACTTATAATGAAATGAGCGGCTGGTGGACGGATGCGGGAACGCATGCTTCTCTTCAAAGAGCGAATACGTTAGCGCGGGATATAAACTTTGGGAAACAGTTTAATGGAGAATAGGTGAAAATATGAAAGTTGTAGAAACAAATTTTACCGATGCGAAATTGTTAGAACCGAGGATATTTGGAGATGAGCGCGGTTATTTTACAGAAAGTTATAATAAGAAGATGCTAGAAACGTTAGGGATTACGCATTCATTTGTACAGGATAACGTATCTTATTCAGCTAGGTCGGGGACGATTCGAGGGCTACACTTTCAAAAAAATCCGAAAGCACAAACGAAACTCATTCAAGTTATGCAAGGGGCAATATATGATGTTATCGTTGATTTGCGAAAAGATTCACCTACATTTAAAAAGTGGAGCGGTTATATTTTAAGCGCGGATAATCATAGGCAATTATTAGTGCCGAAAGGATTCGCTCATGGTTTTTGTACACTTGTACCTCATACAATTGTTATGTATAAAGTAGATGAGTATTATAGTGCTAATCACGATTCCGGTTTGCTTTGGGAAGATAAAGAATTATCAATTCCATGGCCGATAACAAATCCTATCTTGTCCGATAAGGATCGAATATTACCATTACTTCAGGAATATGAAGATAGTTTTTAAGTAGGAGAGTTGTTTATGAATATATTAGTTACAGGTGGAGCTGGATTTATTGGAAGTAATTTCATTCACTATATGTTAAAAAACTATGAAACATATAAAATCATTAATTACGATGCATTAACATATAGCGGGAATTTAAATAATGTAAAGTCTATTCAAGAAAATCCTAACTACTCATTTGTAAAAGGGAAAATCCAAAATGGAGAGCTGCTGGAACATGTTATTAAGGAACGTGACGTGCAAGTAATTGTAAATTTCGCGGCTGAATCACATGTGGATCGTAGTATTGAAAACCCAATCCCTTTTTATGATACGAATGTAATAGGTACAGTCACACTGTTGGAGTTAGTGAAAAAATATTCACATATTAAACTCGTGCATGTATCAACAGATGAAGTATACGGTTCTTTAGGGAAAATCGGAAAATTTACAGAGGAAACCCCGCTAGCTCCTAATAGTCCATATTCTTCAAGTAAAGCGAGTAGCGACATGATAGCCTTATCTTATTATGAAACGTATCAATTACCAGTTGTTGTAACACGTTGTTCTAATAACTATGGACCGTACCAATATCCTGAGAAATTAATTCCGTTAATGGTTACGAATGCGCTTGAAGAAAAGAAACTACCATTATATGGTGATGGATTGAATGTAAGGGATTGGTTGCATGTAACGGATCATTGTAGTGCAATTGACACAGTTTTGCATAAGGGACGTGTAGGAGAGGTATATAATATCGGCGGAAATAATGAAAAAACAAATATAGATGTTGTGGAACAAATTATAAAACTTTTAGGGAAATCGAAAAAAGATATTGAATTTGTAACAGACCGTTTAGGACACGATCGCCGTTATGCGATTGATGCGCAAAAAATGAAGAATGAGTTTGAATGGGAACCGAGGTATACGTTCGAACAGGGATTAAAAGAAACGGTGGAATGGTATAAAAACAATGTGGACTGGTGGAAACCACTAAAAGAAAAGTAAGGGGCATGTAGATGAAAGAACGGATTATCATAACGGGAGCGAACGGTCAGCTAGGGAGGCAACTACAAGAAGAGTTGAATTCTGAGGAATATGACATATATCCATTTGATAAAAAGTTATTAGATGTAACAAATATATCCCGAATCAAGCAAGTGGTACAAGAAATAAAGCCACATACAATTGTTCATTGTGCAGCGTATACGGAGGTAGATGGTGCTGAGAAAGAACAGGATCTTGCTTACTTAATAAATGCGATTGGAGCTCGGAATGTAGCGGTTGCTTCACAATTAGTAGGGGCTAAGTTAGTGTATGTCAGTACCGATTATGTATTTCCAGGTGACAAACCGGATGGCTATCATGAATTTCATAATCCAGCACCGATAAATATATACGGAGCTTCTAAATTTGCAGGAGAGCAGTTCGTAAAAGAGTTACATAATAAATATTTTATAGTTCGTACATCGTGGTTGTATGGTAAGTATGGAAATAATTTTGTGAAAACGATGCTACGATTAGGAAAAGAGAGAGAAAACATATCTGTAGTAGCTGATCAAGTTGGTTCTCCTACGTACGTGGCGGATTTAATTACTGTGATTAATAAGCTCATTCATACATCCTTATACGGTACGTATCACGTATCAAATTGCGGTTCATGTTCTTGGTTTGAATTTGCTCAAAAAATATTTGCGCATACAAAAATGAGGGTGAATGTGTTACCTGTTTCGACTGAGGAATTTGGATCGGCGGCAGCGAGACCGAAATATTCGATCTTTCAGCATAAAATGCTACAATTAAATGGTTTTTTACAAATGCCTACTTGGGAAGAAGGATTAGAAAGGTTTTTTATAGAAACAAAAAGTCATTAACAAATTTATGTTAGTGACTTTTTTGTTTGCCTTTAAGAGGTTTTATGGTACTATAATTATAGTATCAGGTACTAATAACAAGTATAAGTATTTCTGGGAGGATATATCATGGAACTATTACAAGGGAAAACATTTGTTGTTATGGGCGTTGCGAACCAAAGAAGTATTGCATGGGGAATTGCTCGCTCTTTGCATAATGCAGGTGCAAAATTAATATTCACATACGCAGGAGAGCGTTTAGAAAGAAACGTTCGTGAATTAGCGGAAACATTAGAAGGACAAGAATCACTTGTATTACCTTGTGATGTAACGAATGACGAGGAACTTACAGCTTGCTTTGAAACGATTAAGCAAGAAGTTGGTACAATTCACGGTGTTGCACACTGTATTGCTTTTGCAAATCGTGATGATTTAAAAGGCGAATTTGTAGATACTTCTCGTGATGGATTTTTACTTGCACAAAACATTAGTGCATTCTCTTTAACAGCTGTAGCAAGAGAAGCGAAGAAAGTAATGACAGAAGGCGGAAATATTTTAACTTTAACATACCTTGGCGGCGAGCGTGTTGTGAAAAACTATAACGTTATGGGTGTTGCGAAAGCTTCATTAGAAGCTAGCGTGAAATATTTAGCAAATGATTTAGGGCAACATGGCATTCGCGTTAACGCTATTTCTGCAGGACCAATTCGTACGTTATCTGCGAAAGGTGTAGGCGACTTTAACTCAATCTTAAAAGAAATTGAGGAGCGCGCACCACTTCGTCGTGCGACGACTCCAGAAGAAGTTGGAGATACAGCAGTATTCTTATTCAGTGATTTAGCACGTGGAGTAACAGGTGAAAACATTCATGTTGATTCAGGATATCATATTCTAGGATAAATATAATATTGATTATAGTTTTGTTAAAAGGACAGTCTCTACATATTGAGACTGTCCTTTTTAATTGTTCTAGGAAAGAACGATTTTTAACGAAAGTTCTTGCATTGTTATGAATATAACTATAATAGTACACGATTTATCCAGCTATGTATGGAAGTGGGAGGGACGAGTGTGAAGAATAAAAATAAAAGTTCAACAGTTGGAAAACCGTTGTTATATATTGCACAAGTAAATTTAGAACTTGCTGCACCGAAAATAAAAAGAATTATTCTTACAAACTTTGGAAATGAGGATAGAAAAGAGCAAAGTGATAGAAATGAAAATATTGTAAGTAGTGCTGTGGAAGAAGTGGTAGAACAAGAGAAACAAGAACCACGAGAGGAGCCTCAAGTGGAGGTGGAAGAAAAAGTAGAGGAAGAGGTACAAGAACAAGAAGAGCAAGTGAGAACGGTCCCTTACAATAAATCCTTTAAGGATATGAATAATGAAGAAAAAATTCATTTTTTATTAAATCGTCCTCATTACATTCCGAAAGTAAGATGTAGGATAAGAACGACGACCGTCTCATATATAGGATCGATTATATCTTACCGTAATGGCATTGTATTCATTATGCCACCAAATAGTATGAGAGATGTTCGATTATCTATAGAAGACATCAAATCGATTGATATGGCCGGCTTTTAAATATGTAAAGGTGGTAGAAAGCTTCTACCACCCAAATAGTTTTTTAGTTTACTTAACTATAGAAACGTCGCGTAAGCACTGAATAGCACAGAAGCAGCTTAAATCAACAGTAATGCAAGTAGATGTCGAGATTAATCTTGCATTTGGTACAGCTAAAAACGTACAAATTGGATCGTCGTTAGGTGGTACAGGAGAACCATCACCTAATACTACAGTTAACACACGTAGGACAGCACAGCTATCGTCATCTACGCTTTCTACACGGAAAATTGGAGATTGGCAGCTAGTAAGGCTTGAAGATGGTGCAAATGCTTCAAATGGCGTTCCAGCTTTTGTGTATAAAATAAAAGGGCGTGTATTTGCTACTGCTGCAGTATTGTGTGCTCCTAAAAATGGAATTTCACAACCAGAACCACATGTTGAACTAGAGCAATCTTGTAATTCATTGATGAATTTTACGACGTCAACTACGCAGTGAGAAGAGCTATGGTGTTTATTTTCGTTACAACTCATTAATGTCACTCCTTATCTTCTTGTTTGTATTTACATTAATAAGATATTGGAGTGGGGGAGATTTGGTCACAATCTTAAGACCTTTTTTTTTAAATAGGCTAAAGAGGATAGGGAAGGTGGAATTATGCTATTTACAAGCTGGCTTTTATTTTTTATTTTTGCGCTAGCTGCTTTTAGGTTAACTCGTCTTATTGTTTATGATAAAATTACAGCTTTTTTGCGAAGACCGTTTATTGATGAGTTAGAGATTACAGAGCCTGATGGAAGTGTATCGACTTTTACAAAGGTGAAAGGGAAAGGATTAAGAAAGTGGATTGGAGAATTATTAAGCTGCTATTGGTGTACAGGTGTGTGGGTTAGTGCTTTTTTATTAGTTTTATATAAATGGATTCCAATTGTTGCAGAGCCTGTACTAGCATTATTAGCCATTGCAGGTGCAGCAGCGATCATTGAAACAATTACAGGATATTTTATGGAAGAATAATAAAGTGAAACTTTAACCAGTGGGGGGCATCCCCCGCAAATTATCAGCCCTCACCAATCTGGATAAATTTTCATGATGCTAGTAAAAGCGGAGTTTAAGAGGATGAGGGAACGGAAATAAGGAGTTGTTCATATAGTGAATAGACAGAATTGACAGTAGAGGAGATGTTTGCTGTGAGCAATAATCCAAGGCGAAATTCATATGACCTACAGCAGTGGTATAACATACAGCAACAGCAACAAGCACAACATCAAGCATATCAAGAGCAATTACAGCAACAAGGGTTTGTGAAAAAAAAGGGATGCAACTGTGGGAAAAAGAAGAATACAATAAAACAATATGAAGAATGAAACACTCATGTTACGGTGAGTGTTTTTTATTATAAATATAAAAAGCGGTATTTCAATTAAGAAATACCGCCTTTTACTAGCTAATTTGTGCAACTGTTAATGCTGCAGCACGGATGTCTACAGTTCCAAATAATTCAACTGGTACGATTTGAATTAAGTCGCCAGGATTCAAGTTAATAAGAATAACACCACTAGAAACCTCCACTTCACCAGTACCGATAATGTTAGCACGGACTGCTGTTCCTGATCCTGGAATAATGTTATCTGGTGTGTCCAATGTTAAGAAGAATCGAGCGGCATTTGGTGGTGCAGGAACATTTTCAAGACTCACCGTTAATGTATAACTGATTTGATAAATACCAGCTACTTGAATTCGAATGCCAGCTCCGACACTTACTGTATTATTTATTACAGGAACAGTAATATTTGGGTTTGGACTTACGCTAGGTAATAGTAGTGGTGTGAATAATGAAGCGAATTGAGGTGCAGAAGCGTTGAAAGCAAAACCGAAGGCAGGTAGTGTACTAGGTGGTTTCGCTTCGCAATCAATTTTAGTAAATTCGCAATCAGAAGAGAACATGTTTTTCACTCCTTTATCTGTTTCTACTCTCAGTTAATGAAAAGGACAGGTTCTATGTTCTAGACAAGTTCCCAATTTCATGAAAAATACATAATAATACCTTTTAAGCATGGATTGGGTGGCAGAAAATTCTGCCACCCAATCCATGCTTAAATCGTTATTTAGTTTTAAATCGTAACATCACGTAAGCATTGAATAGCACAGAAACAACTTAAATCAACTGTCAGACAAGCAGGGGTCGATATTAACCTTGCATTTGGTACATTTAAAAACGTACAAATCGGATCGTCACCAGGTGGTACAGAGGAGCCATCACCTAATACTACAGCTAATGCACGTAACACAGCACAATCATCATCATCAATGCTCTCAACGCGAAAAATTGGAGATCTACAGCTAACAAGACTTCCTGATGGTGCAAATGCTTCAAAAGGTTCTCCAGTTTTTGTGTATAAAATAAAAGGACGTGTATTCGCTACTGATGCAGTGTTATGTGCTCCTAAAAATGGAACTTCGCAACCAGATCCACATGTAGTGGTTGCACATTCTTGTAATTCATGTATAAAACGAACGACATTAGATACACAGTTGAAATCAAAATCATGGTGATGATTATCTTCGTTGCAATTGCAGCTCATTATGTTCACTCCTTATCGTGAGTTCTGACATACACTATTACAATATGAACGGGATATGGTCGATATTACGTTAATTCTTAGGATAGAAACAGGGAATTTATCCCGCATTAACGGGCAGTAAGACTCCCGCCTCAAAATTTAGCAGGAGCAAAGAAGTTAGGTGAGAGCCCTGCTGCCCGTAAACGCCCGATTGGTGAGGGCTAATAATCAGTGGGGGACGAACAAAACACCCACTGATTAAAGTTTCACTTTATATAGAGGGGATGTACATAACGTGATATGGAAAAAAGACACCCTTATTTAATGGGTGTCTTTTCAGGTAAATCTTTTCGCGTAGTATATAAAAAACGAGATATATCTAGTTTTTTTCCTCTGAAAAATTGCGGAGAGGAAATGTAAAGTTCTTCTTTTGCGCGTGTAATTGCGACATAAAGTAGTCGGCGTTCTTCTTCTAAGGCTTCAGAAGTATCTGTGACACGGTCATTTGCATCTTTTAAAGAAGAAGTGTGCGGCAGAATACCATCGCTCGCTCCAAGTAAAAAGACGCATGGAAACTCAAGGCCTTTTGCGTTATGAATTGACATAAGCGATACGGCATCTTTTTGCGGCATTGTTTTTAATGCTTCCATTTCTTTTTGGCCTTGAATCGCCTCGTCAATAAATTGTAAGTAAGCTGGAATATCGGTGAAACGAGTTGCAGACTCCATTAATTCTTCTAACATTTCTTCTTGTATGTCCTTATGCATCGTAAAGGAAGAACGATCATTACTTTGTAAGTACTCTAAATACTTTCCTTTACCATGAATAATTTCTTTCAATGCTTTTTTCGGTTCAAGTTCTTTTATAAACTTAATAAAATCAATTCGCTCATTTACTTTTTTAACTTGAAAAGGTTTCAAGCTTGGGTTTAATAATAGAAAATGAAGAAGAGAAGGGAAACGGCCCTCACCATATTTCCATTGTTCACGTTCAATAAATGAAATGCACTCATCACGGCCAATATACATCGTTGGCAATATATTTGAAAGTGATTCGAGGCGGAACGGTTCCAGCACGAGTCGTAAATGATCTAATACGGGCCTAATTAAAGAATGCTCGTAGAACGATTGGCTCGCCCCATGTTTTATAAATGGAATTTTATGAATTGTAAGCTGATCGAGTAAAGAACGACTTACAGAATGTGTACGATATAATAAACAAAAATCTTTATAATTTCGTTCACCACTATCTACTTTTTCCTGAATGAGTTGCAAAATTTGATTTGCTTCATCAAGAGTTGTCGCAGGTCGTGCATAAAACGGCTGCATGCCATCGTTACGAACAGAATATAGCTCTTTATCAAAACGTTCTTGATTGAGCTTAATAACTTCATTTCCAAGTCCGACGATAAATGGATTAGATCGATAATTCGTATTAAGCGCGATAATCGTTGTATTATCAAATTCCTTTGGAAAAGATAAAATAATTTGGTGACTTGCCCCTCGCCAGCCGTAAATCGCTTGATCGTCATCACCTGCGATAAATAAATTATTTCTTGGCGTGGCTAACAATTTTACAATTTCATATTGTGCATACGACGTATCTTGAAACTCATCTACTTCAATGTAATGAAAACGCTCTTGTAATTGAGTAAGCAGAGGAGCGTTATTTTCTAACAGATAATACATTTCTAATAAGATGTCGTCAAAATCGATATAATTGTATCGTTGTTTTACCTCTTCGAAACGCTCGTATACTTCTTTGAACTCTTGTTCAACCGGTGTTTTCGCTTGTACATCTTTTGGACGATTCAATTTGTTTTTCTCAAGTGAAATCATAGCGAGTATCGTTTCAGCATCATAATCGTCTTTCAAACGTAATTCTTTCAAAATTTTCTTTATCATAATTTGTTTATGTTTTTCATTTGCTAAAATTTGCTGATTATATCCTTGACTACGAAGCAATTTTAAAAAGACAGAGTGGAATGTACCAGCAACGACATAGCTACTTGCGGCATGATTCATACCAGGTAAATTCGCTACACGGCTTCGAATTTCTTCAGCTGCTTTTTGTGTAAACGTCAGCAGCAAAATATTTCGCGGATGGACATGTTTTACATTAACTAAATAACCAACGCGAGTTGTTAAAACAGATGTTTTACCACTTCCAGCACCAGCTAGTGTAAGGACAGGTCCTTCTGTCGTTTGCACTGCTTCTAACTGTTTTTCATTTAAATAAATACCTTGCTGTTCTAAAGCGCGGAAATACGCCGCATCTGCATCTTCTTCCATAATTAAATGGGTAGATGTTTTCGGAATATGATACGTCGCTTGCGGAATGCCAGCGTGTGTTAACGATTTTTGTGAAAATTTTTCTTGTGTCATATATTCACCTTCAAAACTATAGCATCAACATTTAACTTTAGCGGAAGAAAAAGAAAATAGCAATGTAAAAAAACAGGAGGGGCTACCTCCTGTTTTCAAATTACAACTCTTTTATCATAACGACGTGCGGGATATCGGCTTCCATAAATACATCAGAACTCGTAACATACCCAAGTTTTTTATAGAAATCTTCAGCGTGCGTTTGAGCATGAAGTTTCAGTTTTGGTAGCGATTCTTCCTTCGCATATGCTTCAAGTGCATCCATAATGATTTTGCCAATGCCTTTTTTGCGATGGGAAGCTAGTACGCAAATGCGTTCCATTTTTCCAACTCCATCAACGATGCGGAAGCGACCAGCACCAACTGGAACATCATTATCATATATAACAACGTGCGCCGAAGTATCTTCAAACTCATCATACTCTTCTTCTGCAGAAACACGTTGCTCATTCACAAATACTTGCTTACGTACAGAGAATGCATCTCTTAGTTGTTCGTCCGTTTGTACGATTTGTGCGTGCAAATTAGTTGTTCTCCTTTCCAAGGTGGAATGTTTCATGTACAGTCCATGTTCCATTTTCTAATTGGTATAGAAGGTGGAAACGATCGATTGGTTGCTCATAATAGAAATCTTTCATACGTAATCGACCTAATACATCAGCGTGCTCTGCATCTGATAAGTCTTGACCGATTGTTAAATGCGGTACGAAAGAGTACTCGCGTTCTTGTGTAAAGAATCCATTATGCATTTCTTCATTTAAGAAAGTAAGTTCAGGTGTTTTTTCTACTTTAAAATAAAGAACATTATTAACAGGTGCGAATGAACCGACTTTTCCAACATGAAGGGTGAAAGGGTTCGTTTTGATTGCGATTGTATGTAACTCATTCACAATCGATTCTAATTGTTCATCTTGCGTCTCAAAGGGTGTTTTCAATGTAATATGTGGCGGAACTAATGCGTAATGTGGATCATAACGCTTACGCAATCCGTTCGCTTTATCTTGAATCATTTTTGATGGGAAAATTACAATTCCTAATTTCATGTTCCAATTCCTCCCTTTGCAAGTCTAGTTAGATTTTGAGAATAAATCTCTTTGTCTATTATATCAAATTATTCTGAATACCGCTCTCTATTATTTCATTGATAGAATATGAGAAAATGCTTTCGGTAAATCTGCTTGCCAATATTTCCATGTATGATTCCCTTCAAACTCTTCATAATGCGTGATGAAATTTCTATCTGTAAGTAGTTTGTTTAACTCGCGATTTGGCTCTACGAAATCAGATACTTGTCCGTCTGTACGCTTGACAGCTGTTTCTTCGGTCCCAATGACGTGATAAATTTCTAGCGCCCCCGGATCTTTGAAATCTTTTGCTAAGTTCATGACTGTTTCATCAACAAATGGTGATTGCATAACGACCTTGCCGAATGTATGCGGATACATAAGTGCGGTCATGAAGGAAACTGTACCGCCAAGAGAATCTCCAATTAAAACGCGTCCTTTACCCATCTGATACGTTGGATAATTTGCATCAATATATGGAGCAAGCTCGTGAGCAAGGAAACGAATGTAAGCAGCATTCTTTACATCGCTCGGGAAATATTTTTCCTTACGATCGTGTACATTTTTATATGGAATACCGACAATAATTGTGCGGTCGATTTCTTCAGTTTCACGAAGACGCTCAATTACACGGTGCGCTTTACCGAGCTGAAAATAATCTCTACCATCTTGTGCAATAACAACCGTATGTTTATGGAGAGGTGTGTAATTTACTGGTAAATAAACAAGAAGTGTAAGTTCTTCTTGAAGTGATGTACTAAAAAATGAAATTTCTTCAATTCTCCCTATTGCTTGATTCATGTATATCCCCCTAAATAAAAATTTACTGTAATGATTGTAAGAGCGACGCTTGTAGTGAAAAGGAAAGAAATAGTCACTAATAGGTGCCTTAATTTCTATTTTACCATAATGGTACGAAGAATCTAAAAAATTAGTATTTAAGTTATGAAAGAAAACGGATATAATGAAGTGGGATTTTTTACAGGTGAGAGGGGAGACAGGATTTGAAACAAGAAAGATCAATCGCACTACCATTAGCCGTTTCCATTATAGCCATTTCATTCGCAGCTGTTTTTGCAAAGCTGTCCTCAGCACCATCTTCAATTTTAAGTATGTACCGATTATGGATTATCGTACTTATTATGCTGCCGATCGTTTGGAAAAAACGGGAAGAGTTTAGTAGGATTCAAATAAAAGATTGGGGATTTTTAATTGGATCTGGTTTCTTTTTAGCTCTTCATTTTCTTTTATGGTTTGAATCCTTAAAGCATACGACAGTTGCTAGTTCGACGATTATTTTAGCACTTCAACCGATCGTATCTTTAGTGGGAGGTTTTTTCTTATTTAAAGAAAGAACAACCTACTCAGCAATTGCGACGATGGGAATTGCGATACTAGGCGTAATGTGTATTGGCTGGGGAGATTTAGGGCTAAGTGAGCAAGCAATTTATGGGGATATATTATCCTTTTTAAGTGTAATAGCAGTTGTCGGTTATTTATTTATCGGACAAACGACAGTAAAGAAAGTATCTCATTGGATTTATAGTTTTACTGTATTTGCCTTCGCTGGTATATTTATAGCGATTTATAACGTTATACTTCAAGTGCCATTTACAGGCTATAAGAAGTGGGATTGGAGTATTTTTCTTTTACTTGCGATTGTACCGACAGTGTCACACGTCATTAATAATTGGTTATTAAATTACGTAAATGCAACAACAATTTCAATGAGTATTTTAGGGGAACCAGTTGGGGCATCTATACTAGCGTTCTTCTTACTTGGGGAAAAATTAAACGCAATGCAAATTATCGGTAGCATACTCGTATTGTTTGGTGTATCTGTTTTCTTACTACAGCAACAAAAGCGAACATCAAAAAATGTGGTGAACGAGCCGGCTTATACACAGGAATTATAACGAGTTTATTCTAATATGCGAAAAGAGAAGTTATTGGTAACTTCTCTTTTTTTGTTCCATGCAGAAAATAAAACAGATCAATAGGGGGAATTCCCGCCATATAGCATGAAAAAAGATAATATATAGTGGAGTTACATCATACGTTTCTCATACAAATATAGAGGGGGAAGGAGAGACCAAATGAAAGATATTTTAATGAAATACATGACAAAGCTTACAACATTAAGTGAAGAGCAGCAGCGCATAATCGTGGAAGAATTACAAATTGAAGAATATAAAAAAGGAACAGTGCTCCTAAGACAAGGCGATGTTCCGTCAAAATGTTATTTTGTATTAAAAGGATGCGTGAGGCAGCACTGTATAGATGAAGCAGGGAGAGAGGTTACATCAAATTTTTATACAGAAGAACAAGCAATCGCAAATTTCAATCATCATAAACAAGATAAATCATCCCCACATACGTTAACGTGCCTAGAAGATTGTCTAGTTGTAGTTGGCGATCTGTATAGTGAAAAGGACATGTATAAGAAATATTCACAGTTAGAAGAAATGACGCGCCAAATGATTGAATACAATTTTGGTGAAGTACAAGAAGAACTTACATTATTTATTGCATCGACACCAGTAGAGCGCTACAAATCATTATTACAAAAGCGACCTCATTTAATTCATCGTGTTCCTCAATATCAATTGGCAAGTTATCTAGGTATTACGCCAGAATCATTAAGCAGAATTAAGAAACGACTCAAACAGTAGAGTTTTTTCCACCTCTAAGCAATAGCCATATACTAAATCCTAGTTCACCTGTGATCATCGGTAGTTGAAAGACAACGTTAAGAATGGAAATAATCGCATCATATTGCGAAAACATTATATTCATAACGTTAATGATGATATAGCCGATTGCAGCAATGAGCAGTAATATACTAATAGTTTTCGGTATGTTTTTAGATTGAAAGGTTACGTATCCTAAGGTGAGAAGATGTAAACCGAAAATGATTAATCCTACAGACCAAATGTGTTCAAAAGCTTCTAGAAATAACATTGTATATGCTTCTGAATTAGCAACTGTGCTTTTTGAAAGCAGCAATACCAATGTTAAATTGAATATAGCAATCCCAAGTATAGCTGTATACATAAGACGAAGACAGGCAGCTAGTAATGAGAGGCTAGCATGGATAGGTTTTAGAAAGAAATAAAGAGCCCACGAGGCGATAATATCCGTAATAAAAATGATAATCCATCCGAAAATTTCTGCTTTGAAAAGCGAGCTTGAAGTTTGAATATTATGGAGTGTCGCGTTCGCATCTCCTTGTACGACGAGATTTCCGTGAACAAAACCGTAAGAAAAAAATGCAGTGAATGCCATTATAAGAAGAGAAGTACCAGCAATTATGGCAAACTTTCGTTGATTCATATTACATCCTCCTATTTTTAATGTTACTTTCATTTTAATAGGAGAGAGGATGATGATTCATTGACTTAAATCAAGAAAGGAGAAGTTTAGTGGAATTTCCGTCAAAAAAAGATGTATGGTTATATCCAATCTTTTTCATTGTTTTAGGCGCCTGTTTCGCTCCAATATTTGCAGGGAGAGAATACTTCCTCTTATTTTTTACAATTCCATTAGCCATACTGTTTAGTTGGAGTTGGTTTTCAACAAAATATATCGTTAAGGAAGAAATAATTATAATTACATCAGGTCCCGTTAAAAAACGTATATTTATACGAGACATAAAACGAATTTCCAATACAAAAAATCCAATCGCAGCTCATGCACTATCATTCGATCGATTAGAAATTGTTTACGGATCATATGAAACAGAACTTATTTCTCCAAGAAGTAAAGAAGAATTTATTTTGTTGTTAAAAAGAAAAAATCCTCAAATCCAAAGTAAAAGAGTGGCTTCATAGCCACTCTTTTACTTTGGATTTGTCATATAAGGCTGTACATGAATGACACATAAATCACGAAATTTTCCTTCAGCAGTTGTAACAATTACGACTGCTCTTCCTGCACTTTTTCCAGTAATCGTTACCGTATCACCTTTTGGATATATAGTGATAATGTCAGAATTCATATTTGTCCAAATAAGTTCTTTATCGGTTGCTTGCATTGGCAAAACAGAAGCTGATAAATCCGCACTTTGTCCAGTTTTTATTTTTAACTTATTTTTTTGCATATGAATACCGATAACGGAAATAACAGAAGGAGCAATTGAAATTTTGGATGGATTAGGTTGAATTTTTAAACAAGACGTAGAAGTGTTTGTAATAGGTGAAAATTTTCTTATATGTTGTTGCTGGAAAGCTGCTAACATGTTGGAGTCCCCTTTCTGTATAAGTGCTGATACTAATACTATAACGGAGTAGTGTTATGTTAAATTTAACGAAACATAAAGAATTTGTTAAATTTGAGAAGAAGATTGTCGAACTGTAAAAAAAAATCTCTGCTGTTACGATAACAGCAGAGATTTCTTTTTTATAGATTATGACGATGTTGTTTTTCAAAATCCTCAAATTGCTCTTCAACTTCTTTTGAAGGTTTAGTTAGTAAACTAACAATTATGATCACTATTAAACTAATAGCGAAACCAGGAATCATTTCATATAAGAAATCTTTTAGGAATTTGAATTGAGTCCAAATAATTACTGTAGCGGCACCTGAAATCATACCAGCAAGCGCGCCCCATTTCGTCATACGTTTCCAATATAAGCTTAATAAAATAGCAGGTCCAAATGAAGAACCAAATCCAGCCCAAGCATATCCAACAAGAGCTAAAATCGTATCATTTTGTTTAAGCGCTAATGCACACCCAATTAAAGCGACGCCAAGAACAGCCATACGACCGACAAATACAAGCTCTTTATCAGAAGCAGAACGCTTAAAGAATGTACGATATAAATCTTCAGTTACTGCACTTGAAGTAACGAGCAACTGAGAAGAGATTGTGCTCATAATAGCTGCTAAAATAGCGGCTAATAAAAATCCAGTAATAAGTGGGTGGAATAAAATTTTTCCAAGTTCAAGGAAAATTGTCTCTGGGTTAGATAATGTCAAACCTTGTTGTGAATAGTAAGCAATACCGATAAGACCAGTAAACATAGCTCCGACAACAGAGAAAATCATCCAGCTCATACCAATTCTTCGTGCGCTTTTAATTTCTTTTACAGACGAAATTGCCATAAAGCGTACGATAATATGAGGTTGTCCAACATAACCAAGGCCCCATGCGAATAAAGAAATCATTCCTAAAGTAGAGGCACCTTTAAAAATATCTAAACGTGTTGGATCTACAGATCGAATTGTATCAAATGCAGGTCCAAGTCCGTTTGAATTCATAATTGTTACAATAGGAACAAGAATAAGAGCAATTACCATAATGATTCCTTGCACGAAATCTGTCCAACTTACTGCTAAGAAACCACCAAATAGTGTGTAAGCTACAACAACGCCTGCTACAATGAGTAATCCAACATGATAGTTCATACCAAATGAATTTTCAAATAATACAGCGCCTGAAACGAGTCCTGAAGCTACATAGAAAGTAAAGAAAATCATAATAACAAGTCCGGATACTAAGCGTAGCATGTGAGATTTGTCGTGGAAGCGGTGTTCCAAAAATTCTGGGATAGTAATAGAGTTGTTTGCCATTTCAGAGTAGGTACGTAAGCGAGGAGCGACATAAAGCCAGTTTGCGTATGCGCCTAGTGTTAGGCCGATCGCAATCCAACTACTACTTAATCCAACGCTAAACATTGCACCGGGTAATCCCATTAAAAGCCAACCACTCATATCGGATGCTCCAGCACTTAATGCTGTTACTGCGGGGCCTAGTGTACGCCCGCCAAGCATATAATCTGTTAAGTTGGACGTTCGTTTGTAGGCGAAATAGCCGATTACTAACATCCCGAGCATGTAAATAGAGATAGAAGTTAAAGTTAACATCTGCGTACTCATGTAGTTCCCCTTCCTTTTGTCATGTCTTTTGATGCATTTTGCATATTTATAATCTATCATGATTATTCAGAAAAATCCATTCAGAAATACGAATTTTCTGAAATGTAAGCGTTTTTTGACAATCTTTCGCTTTTGTAATATATAATTTTCTGACAAAAAACCTTAATTTTAATAGAGTATTTATTATATTTACATAAAAACAGGTTGTTTTGTCAATATAATATCGGATGAAGAAAAAATATTTTTTTTTGGGAAAAGTATTGACTTATTAGAAATGAGAGGAATATAATGAGTGCAACTTAAAAAAATGCAAGCGTTGATGAAGAAGAGTACACATGATGAACATGTCAGAGAGCTGATGGTTGGTGCGAATCAGTATGGGATTGATGTGGAATGGGCTTCGGAGCTTCCAAACCGAAACGAAAGAAGTAGGCTTTGGCGACATGATCTCATCGATATAAGAGACACGTATTATTTTTTGATACGGCAAAGTGCGTTACATTCGTAACGAATTAAGGTGGCACCACGGGAGTACCCGTCCTTTCTATAGGATGAGTACTCCCTTTTTGTGTACAAAAAATTGTTGAACGCACTATAAAAATTAAATAAGTTAAATCGTTTAAGTAAGAAGAGTACGTATATTTGGAGACGTTACAGAGAGCCGGGGGCAGGTGGGAGCCCGGTACGGTGCCATATACGGAATGGGCTTACGAGAGGTATGCTGAACAATTTCTATTCAGTAGGCAACCCGGGTTCCGCCGTTACAAGGATAAGGTATATATTTTGTACCTGAATAAAGCGGGATGCTTTTGCGTCCAACCTGAGGTGGTACCACGGTAAATTTATCGTCCTCTACATATTTCGATATGTAGAGGACTTTTTTATTTTTCAGAGTGAGGTGAAAGGCATGATGACGAAAGAAGAATTTATGAAGCAAAAAGAACAAGGAAAAACATTTTTAGTAATCGCTGAAGAAGAAGGAGATAGCATTACGCCAATTTCTTTATATAGACGTATGAAAGGGAAGAAGAAATTTTTATTAGAAAGTTCACAGCTTCATCAAGATAAAGGACGCTATTCTTACTTAGGGTGTAATCCTTATGGAGAAGTGAAAAGTGTTGGTATAGAAGTAGAGCGAACGATGTATGGGCAAACAGAAAAGCTGCAAGGCAACGTACTGCAAGTATTAGAAGATGTAATCGCACCAGCGCAAGTAGACAGTCCATTCCCGTTTTGCGGGGGAGCAGTTGGATATATCGGCTATGACGTAATTCGGCAGTATGAAAATATAGGAGTAGACTTGCATGATCCATTAAATATTCCAGAAGTACACCTTTTACTGTATCGTGAGTTTATCGTTTACGATCATTTACGCCAAAAACTATCGTTTGTATATGTATGCAAGGAAGATGAATCAGCTTCTTATGAAGAAGTATACGAGAGATTGCAACGATACAAAGAGGAAGTGCTAAACGGAGAAGAAGAGAAGGTTAGTGAAGTAATATCATCTTTATCATTTACTTCTTCAGTAACGGAAAAAGAATTTTGTGAAATGGTAGAAATAGCAAAAGAATACATTCGGGCCGGAGATATTTTTCAAGTTGTATTATCCCAGCGTTTGCAAAGTGAATGTAAAGGAGATCCATTTGCATTATACCGGAAACTTCGAATTGCAAATCCATCACCATATATGTTCTATATCGATTTTCAAGATTATGTTGTACTTGGCTCTTCGCCAGAAAGTTTACTATCAGTAAGAGACGATAAGGTGATGACAAACCCAATTGCCGGTACGAGGCCGAGAGGGAAAACGAAGCAGGAAGATGAAGAAATCGAAAAAGAACTGTTAGGAAATGAGAAAGAGCGGGCGGAGCATATGATGCTTGTGGACCTAGGCCGAAATGATATTGGCAGAGTAAGTGAAATTGGTTCTGTGACGATAGATAAATATATGAAAGTGGAGAAATACTCTCACGTTATGCACATTGTATCCGAAGTTTACGGAACATTGCAAAAACGAACGAGTGGGTTTGATGCATTAGCGTATTGTTTACCAGCTGGTACAGTATCAGGTGCTCCGAAAATTAGAGCGATGGAAATTATTAATACGTTAGAGCATGAAAAAAGAAATGTATACGCCGGAGCAGTTGGATATATTTCATTCTCAGGAAATCTTGATATGGCGCTAGCAATTCGAACGATGGTTGTAAAAGATGAGAAAGCGTACGTTCAGGCAGGAGCGGGTATCGTCTACGATTCAGACCCTGTAGATGAATATGAAGAAACATTAAATAAAGCGAGAGCGCTTTTGGAGGTTATGAAATGATTGTACTGATTGATAACTATGATTCATTCACATATAACTTGTATCAACTGCTAGGCGAGTACGAGGAAGAAATTGTTATCGTAAGAAATGATCAAATAACAATTGAACAATTAGAGGAGATGAAGCCGAAAGGAATTGTGCTATCACCAGGACCTGGAAAACCAGAAGATGCTGGAATTTGTATCGATGTTATTCGTCACTTTTATAAGAACGTTCCCATCTTAGGAATTTGCCTTGGCCATCAAGCAATAATATCCGCATTTGGAGGAGAAATTGTTAGAGCAGAGCGCATTAAACACGGAAAAACATCGCGTGTGAAACATAACGGAACGTCAATCTTTTCGTACGTTACGCAGCCGCTAACAGCGATGCGTTACCATTCACTCGTCGCAGCGCAAAATGGTTTGCCGCAGTGTTTTGACATACTCGCGACAGCGATGGATGACGGAGAAATCATGGCAGTTCGTCACAACTATTATCCGCTCTTCGGATTACAGTTTCACCCAGAATCAATTGCAACAGAAGAAGGCGGAAAGTTAATACGTGCCTTTTTAGCAGAAGTGAAAGAGGAGGAGAGAGTATGAACAGTTATCTTCGAAAGTTAGTAGAGGGACAACATTTAACAGAAGAGGAAATGTATGAAGCGGGACTTCTTTTATTAAGTGACAACATATTGGAAAGTGAAGTTGCAGCTTTCTTAGTATTGCTGAAAGCGAAAGGCGAAATAGCAGAAGAAATATACGGTCTCGTTCGTGCTCTTCGCGAAAAGGCATTACCGTTTTCAAATCATATAAAAGGTGCGATGGACAATTGCGGAACGGGTGGTGACGGTGCGCAAACATTCAATATTAGTACAACATCGGCATTTGTACTTGCCGGAGCTGGTGTAAAGGTTGCGAAACATGGAAACCGCGCTGTTTCTAGTAAAACAGGAAGTGCTGATTTATTAGAAGAACTCGGTGTAAACATTAGTTGTACGCCAGGTGAGATTGACTACTTATTAGAAAATGTAGGGATTGCTTTCTTATTTGCACCAGCGATGCATCCAGCATTAAGACGCATTATGAAAATAAGAAAAGAATTAAACGTTCCGACGATCTTTAACTTAATTGGACCGTTGACGAATCCGGTTAATTTAGAAACACAATTTGTCGGTATTTATAAACGAGATATGTTATTGCCGGTAGCGGAAGTATTGCAGAAACTAGGCAGAAAACAAGCGCTCGTCGTAAACGGAAGTGGATTTTTAGATGAAGCATCATTACAAGGAGAAAACTGCGTTGCTATTTTAAAAGACAATGAAATAATTGAAATGAGTATTGCACCAGAAAACTACGGTTTTTCAAGAGTGAAAAATGAGGAAATTAGAGGCGGAAATTCAAAAGAAAATGCAAAGATTACGCTCGGAGTATTAAATGGAGAAAAGAGTGTTTACCGTGATACCGTTTTATTAAATGCAGGGCTTGCTCTTTTCGCAAACGGAAAAGCGGAAACGATTGAAGAAGGAATTAAACTAGCAACGCATAGCATTGACTTCGGAAAAGCATTAAAAAAATTAAACTTATTAATTACAGCAAGCAACGAAAAATTAGAAAGGGTGAATTAAAGTGGGGACGATTTTAGACAAAATTGTAGAGCAGAAGAAAAAAGAAGTTGCGGAGTTATATGAAACATATACACCAGTAAAAGCAAAAAGAAAAACATACTCACTTGTAGAAGCGCTAAAGCAATTTACTGTCATTGCAGAAGTAAAGCGAGCATCACCATCAAAAGGAGATATTAATTTACACGTTAATGTACCAAAGCAAGTAAAAACATATGAAGAATGCGGCGCTGGTGCAGTTTCTGTTTTAACAGACGGTCAATTTTTTAAAGGATCGTTTCACGACTTACAAACAGCAAGAGCAGAAAGTAACATTCCACTTTTATGCAAAGATTTTATAATTGATAAGATTCAAATTGATAGAGCTTATGAAGCTGGTGCAGATCTTATTTTATTAATCGTTGCAGCATTGTCAAAAGAGAAATTAAAAGAGCTTTATAACTACGTACTAGAAATGGGATTAGAAGCGATTGTTGAAGTTCATGATGAACAGGAATTAGAAATTGCGACCCGATTAAATCCGCACGTTATCGGAATTAATAACCGTAATTTAAAAACGTTTGAAGTAGATTTAAGCCAAACTGAAAAACTCGGAAAACGACTGAATGAGGAAAATCTGCTTTGGATTAGTGAAAGTGGTATTCATTCAAAAGAAGATATTATTCGCGTCAAACGAGCTGGTGCAAAAGGTGTATTAGTTGGTGAAGCACTTATGACAACGTCTTCTATTAGTAGCTTTTTCGATGAATGCAAGGTGAAAATATGAAAGTGAAGATTTGCGGTATTACTGATGTTGAAACAGCGAAAAGAGCTTGCGAATACGGAGCAGATGCAATCGGATTCGTTTTTGCAGAAAGTAAACGCCAAATCACTCCAGGGCAAGCGAAAGAAATTATTGGGGAAATTCCAGCACACGTTTTCAAGGTCGGTGTTTTCGTAAATGAATCGGTAGAAGTGATCCAGAAAATTGCAGAGGAGTGCGGGTTAACGCATGTGCAATTACATGGGGATGAAGACAACCATCAAATCAGAAGATTGAAGATTCCGTCTATAAAAGCGTTAGGAGTAGCTTTAGAGAAAGATATTGAACATGCGAAAAAATACGAAACAGATTATCTGTTATTTGATAGCCCGAAAGAAAAGTTTTACGGAGGGAATGGTAAGATATTTTCATGGGAGTTACTCGCACATATGCCAAACGAGTTGCGAGAGAAAACGATATTAGCTGGCGGATTAAACGTCATTAATATAGAAGAAGCCATTCAAACCGTTCAGCCATATATGGTCGATGTGAGTAGCGGGGTAGAGACAGAAGGAAAGAAAGATTTAGAGAAAATAAAACAATTTATTAAAAAAGCGAAGGAGTGTTCCAAATGAACTACGCATATCCAGATGAAAAAGGTCATTACGGTATATACGGAGGACGATACGTTCCAGAAACGTTAATGCAATCCGTACTAGAACTAGAAGAAGCGTATAAAGAAGCGATGCAAGATGAAGAGTTTCAAAAGGAATTAAATCATTATTTACAAACGTACGTTGGAAGAGAAACACCGCTTTATTTCGCTGAAAATATGACGAAGTATTGCGGCGGAGCAAAGATTTATTTAAAGCGTGAAGATTTGAACCATACGGGAGCTCATAAAATTAACAATACAATCGGTCAGGCACTTCTTGCGGTAAGAATGGGTAAGAAAAAAGTTGTCGCTGAAACAGGAGCAGGACAACACGGAGTTGCAACAGCTACTGTATGTGCACTTCTCGGTTTAGAATGCGTCATCTTCATGGGAGAAGAAGATGTGAGACGACAAAAATTAAACGTGTTCCGAATGGAATTACTCGGAGCAAAAGTAGAAAGCGTAGCGGCAGGTAGCGGCACGTTAAAAGATGCGGTAAACGAGGCGCTTCGTTACTGGGTTTCACATGTACACGATACGCACTACATTATGGGATCAGTTCTCGGACCACATCCATTTCCGCAAATTGTTCGTGATTTCCAAAGTGTAATTGGGAAAGAAACGAAAAAACAATACGAAGCGTTAGAAGGAAAATTACCAGAAGCAGTCGTTGCTTGTATTGGTGGTGGTAGTAACGCAATGGGAATGTTTTATCCGTTCGTACACGATGAAGAAGTTGCCCTTTACGGCGTTGAAGCAGCTGGGAAAGGTGTTCATACAGAAAAGCACGCAGCCACTTTAACGAAAGGAAGCGTCGGTGTTTTACACGGATCGATGATGTATCTTCTGCAAAATGAAGAAGGGCAAATTCAAGAAGCGCACTCTATTTCAGCTGGACTAGATTACCCAGGTGTTGGGCCAGAACATAGTTTGTTAAAAGACATCGGCCGCGTTTCTTACCATTCGATTACCGATGATGAAGCGTTAGAAGCGTTTCAATTATTAACGAAAAAAGAAGGTATTATCCCAGCATTAGAAAGTTCACATGCTGTCGCGTACGCTTTAAAACTAGCGCCACAAATGAAGCAAGACGAAGGACTTGTCATTTGTTTATCCGGCCGCGGCGATAAAGATGTAGAGAGTATAAAACGTTATTTGGGAGAGGTGTAAAAAATGGGAGTAGAAAAAATTACAGCAGCATTTGAAAATGGTAAAAAGGCATTTATTCCGTACGTAATGGGCGGAGATGGTGGACTTGAAAAGTTAAAAGAAAGAATTCGTTTTCTTGATGAAGCAGGAGCAAGCATCGTTGAAATCGGTATTCCGTTCTCAGATCCAGTCGCAGATGGGCCAACTATTCAAAGAGCAGGAAAACGAGCGCTAGATAGCGGTGTAACATTAAAAGGTATTTTTCAAGCATTAATAGAGGTCAGGCAAGAAGTTCAAATTCCATTCGTACTCATGACATATTTAAATCCAGTACTCGCATTCGGAAAGGAACGTTTCATTGAGAGCTGTCTTGAAGCAGGGGTGGACGGTATTATCGTTCCAGACTTACCGTATGAAGAACAAGACATTATTGCACCGCTCCTTCGCGTGGCGAATATCGCTTTAATTCCACTCGTTACCGTAACGAGTCCTATTGAAAGAATTGAAAAAATCACGAGTGAATCACAAGGATTCGTCTACGCCGTTACAGTAGCGGGCGTAACAGGAGTACGTCAAAACTTTAAAGGTGAGATTCATAGTTACTTAGAAAAAGTAAAATCACACGTCCACTTACCAGTAGTCGCAGGATTCGGTATTTCAACAAGAGAGCAAATAGAAGAAATGATTACAATATGTGATGGTGTTGTCGTTGGAAGTAAAGTCATTGAGCTTTTAGAAAATGAAAAGCAAGAAGAAATATGTGAGTTAATACATGCAGTAAAAGAAACAGAAGAGGCATAAGTCTCTTCTGTTTCTTTTATGTGAAAAGTGTTAAAATATACAGAAAACACTTATAATTTAGAGGTGAGAAGGCATGCTAAGACGTAAACTATTATATCTTCTTTTAACCGTACCACTATATGCCTGGTTAATTAGCATGACGAAAATAGAGTTAATGGCTCTATTTCTAGGGTATTTATTCATCTTTTCCAACTTAAACAGGATTCAAGAGCAATCTATTTTCGAAGTATGTATATTTTCGGTTAGTATAGAACTATTTAGTATCGTTTCGATTGTATTATTAAGTGAATTATTCCAATGGATCCATTCATTTGAATTAATAAAACTTGGGAATATTGTATTGCAAGTAATATGTGCTTATATTGTGTTTGTTGTACTAGAAAAAATGATTGGACAGCAGACGGTTTTTCAGGATAAATAAGAGGCCCGTTGTTAATAGGGGCCTCTTATTATTTTAGCCTAATGGGTTCTCGCCGAAACGCTCCCATAACTTTGGAAAGCGCTCCGCTAGTTCATCTTCATCATCTTCCCAATCAAATTCCAGTTCAGGCATAGATGAATCATGCCCCTTTTCATCTAATAGGGAATCAAATTTATTCCACACATTATCGTCCCATTCTGTATCACCAGTTTCTTTTAAGGAAAAGGCTTCAAGTCCGACAGATAGCATTTCTTCAAATTCTGGAATAAGTTCATCATCTTCATAAAACTTCGGGATTAGGTTTGCTAGAGATTCAGGGTGTTCTACTGCGGATTCAAAGATTTCTTGTCCACATGCAATAAGCCAACCTCTAAAGTAATCAAATGAATCGTCAGAGCATCCACCTAAAATAATATAAGCGCCAGCCCACAGATTAGACGTATAAGATTGCTTTAAAGCGTTTTGGAGATGAATCTCAAAGTCTATAATTTCGCTTGTGGACTTTTTAGCTAATTGTTCAACTAACCAATCACTCGTTTCGTCGTTTGTAGTCATTTCAGAAATAAATTGCCAAAATTGTACTTTATTCATATGTATAGCACCTCGCAAAAAATGTATTTCTTAAAGTGTAACATTTTTTCACTTATTCACTTCATTAACAATAAGGAAAGAATCTGCTGTGAAATCAATTGAAAGTCATAATATCTGTTATATAATAGTTAAAATTATACTTTTTACGAAGTGAGATGATAATATGGCCATATTGTTGGCACTTATCCCAATTATGATGATTTTCATTTGTTTATTTTTGTTTAAACAAACGTCATTAAGAGCCTCATTAATTTCTTATACCGTTTCTGTCGGAATCGTTTTACTCTCGCCAACATTTCAATTAGGGATAAGTGAAGCTGTACATGCAACGATTAAAGGTTGGTTAATTTGTTTTATTGTTGGATACGTTTTGTTTTTCGGTATTTTTTTATTTCACCTCATGAACAAAATGGGATACATCGATCAAGTAGCGAGATTTCTAGAACAAGTCACGCGCGATCGATTATTGCAAATGCTTCTTATGTGTTTTGGTATTTGTCCACTTATTGAATCAGTGAGTGGGTTCGGAATTGGTTTTATGGTCGCAGCACCTATTTTTCTTTCTCTCGGTTATAAACCGTTTCAAGCTGTGCTACTTTCGTTTATCGGTTTACTTGCAAGTTCATGGGGCGCAATGGCAACGGGGACGATTATCGGTTCTCAGCTTATTAACATGCCGCTTACAACTCTTGGTACAAATACAGCATTATTAAGCATCCCGATTTTTGCATACTTTATCATCCTTTCTTTATACGTTGTCGGTGGCTTTCAGGCAGTTATAGAAAAGTGGAAGGAAGGGATAGGGTTCTTTCTATTATTTTCTCTCGGAATCTATCTTTCTAACGCATACGTAAGTGTTGAACTAGCAGGAATATTAAGTTCTATCGTTACCATTACATTTGGTTTTTTAATCATTAAATTAAAAGGAAAAGATGAGCAAAACCTTTTAACAGAACATGCGGCGGCTACGGAGAGAGAAGTATCCATTATAAAAATTATTAGCCCTTATATCTTTTTAACAGTTTGTATTTTACTTTCTCGCCTCGTTCCAGCATTACATGATCTGCTTAGGTCATATGCAGTTCTCGATTTAAAATCATATTCTTACAAACTAGAGCTACTATATTCGCCAGGATTTTGGCTCGCCATGACTTGTTTATTTACAATTATTTTCTTCCGCATTCCATCTAATATTATTAAAAAATCACTCTCGCAAACGATAAAACAATGGATTCCATTCGCAATTACAACGACAATGTTCATTGCGATTTCAGAGTTAATGGGGGCATCTGGTATGCATTCATTACTCGCAAAGACAGCTGGTGAAACATTTGGTACCTTTTTCGTTTTCGTTGCTCCTTTCATTGGAGGAATAGGCGGCTTTTTAACTGGTAGCAATGCAGGTTCAAATGCGATGTTTATTAAACTCCAAATGCAAACAGCACAAAACGTAGCGCTCCCATGGCAATACGTCACAACGCTGCAAAACACCGCATCATCAGTAGCGACAATCGCTTGCCCATCACGCATTACACTTGGTGCTTATTTATGTAATATCCCTTATCGTGAAAACGAACTATTAAAGAAGACGACGTTAATGATTTTTGGTGCGGTGTTACTTGTAGTAGTAGAGGTTATTTTATGGTATATGTTGATAAAGTGAAACTTTAATTAGTGGGGAGTGTTTTTCATCCCCACTAATTATTAGCTTCATCAATCGGGCTTTTACGGGCAGTTAGGCTCCAGTTAGATTTTTTGGTGGGAGTCTTACTGCCCGTTAATGCGGGGAAAAATAAAAAATCCTCCTGGGAAAGGAGGATTTTCTTTTTATATGGATAATGCCTTAAGTATGAACAGCTTCTACTAAATGAATAGGAGATGAAAGGTATGCCCTTAAAAAACTACGGTGTATTAAAAGGTACAGTTATACAATCTAAGATTGGAAAAGGCAAAACACCTCATTATCAAGTTCATTTACAAGGTGAAGCAGGAGTAGATTATCGCATTGCAATTAACGTGAAATCGCAAAGTTATCCGTCAGAAGTTTTATATTTTGCGAGCGACGATATTCGATCAGAGGCGATTCATATTTTACCGACATTACCGTTCGGTTTTACAGAAATAAAAAATAATGAACCGAAAGTAGCTTTAGATTATGTAAGAGGTAATTTATTTGATTCCAAGCAAATGATTCCTTTACCTGCTGAAAAAGCAGGAGTTGATAATGATTTAAATGAAAAGATAGAGCGTTATATAAAGCGAGCAATAGAAGAAAAGGCGATTATTTATGCGTTTGGTGAAAGATGGGGACCAGAAGAAAAAATACCTGATTCGTATTTCGACTTTACACCTGGAAACGGTATACACGATATTCATATGAATCAAGGAAATGTAGAGAAATGGCAAGGTGATGACGGTATATGGCAAGATGGTGGTTTGCTCATTCATTTTGAGAAGAAGGAAGAGTGGGTTGGTATTTTCCTTGCCTTTCAGTCGCAATCATGGTGTACGGATGAAGAAGGGGATGCTCGTGTTCCGGTTGAGCATTGTGATTATAAGAAAAATAACTAAATAAGAGGAGGGCGTTCACAACGAACGCCCTCCTCTTATTTTATAAAATCC
The DNA here is from genome assembly GCF_042728695.1 of Bacillus sp. NPDC060175. Taxonomy (NCBI): domain Bacteria; kingdom Bacillati; phylum Bacillota; class Bacilli; order Caryophanales; family Bacillaceae; genus Bacillus; species Bacillus sp. NPDC060175. The sequence goes on along the minus strand of NZ_JBHWYR010000018.1, from coordinate 33,354 downwards.
AAAACTAACAAGTGTAGAAATACAAGAGAAAAGCAGCGCCACACTAGAAAACGCGATGAGATACATATTATATTTCATAACTTTGCCGATTAGTTGGTTACTATCGTACTGAAACAGTCCTGCTATTATATTGAATAAAAATAATACGATAAACATTACGATAACGCCATCTATTGATCCTTTAATGTCTGGTTTACTTAAAGCGATATGTGCGGAAATACAAATAGCGATAAATAAAAATAACCAAAATGAAGGAGTCAATAAGTTGGTCATTGTAAATAGACTTTTTAATAAAAAGAATGTTGATAAAAACATATTTTGGATCATGTCTAAGTTAATAGAAGTCGATGTAACAGTTTTTTCCAGATTCGTATTAAATAAATAATATGACTCTGGTACGAAATAGCGCATTAAAAGTATTAAGGCAGTAATACCAGAAATAATAGGACCGATGCCGATAAAGAAATTACCGATTCGTTGATATACGCTTTTTTGATTGTATTGATGTTGGACGTAACCTAAAGCTCCTTGACTTGTATCTGTCGGGAAGAACTGCGTTGCTACAATTTTATGGCGGAATAATAGACACATAATTGCATGTCCAAGTTCATGAACGGGAACACCAATCCACGCGGTTAAAAGAAAACCTTTCCTACCAAAAGCTCTCGACCAATACGTTCGTGTGAGAGATTCTAAATAACCTAATATAAATCCAATTACAATGATGACACCAATTAAAGAAAATAATTGGATCACGCTTGTAAGGAGTGTTTGAAAAATCGAGTTTACAAATTCCACTGTCTTCATCCAATCTGTTAAAAATGTTAGTTGCTCTGTTTCATAATAACATTATTTTTCTATATTACTAGCACGCATAGTTTCGTTTAAAAGAAGGATTTCATATTCTTTTTCTTGTAGTCATGTTTTATGTACAAAGTCATATATTGAATTTGTAACACCCTATAAGGTATATGTTTAAGGAGGGATGAGAGAATGAAATGTACGGCGTGTAATACAGAAAATGAAACGGAAGCAAAGTTTTGCGGGAATTGTGGACATTCGTTAACGGAAGAAGTGGTAGCAAGTGGTGCACAGGAAGAAGGCGAGCAACAAGCGCGCGTAGTACAAGTGAAAGAAACTCGACCAAATGAAACGGTAGAGCAAGCAAAACAATTTGCAAGTGGCTATTTTCAGTTCTTCAAAAATGCTTTTAAATCACCAACGGCCATTATGAAAAGTGGAAATATTGAAGTGCGAAATGGAATTGCAAGCCTTGTACTTATTTGTTTTTTAGGAGCATGTATTTTTTATAGAATGATGAGCGCAGCGGCGACTGTTACGAGGACATTAGTGCCAGATATAACTACTCCTACTTTCTTTGGAGAATCTGTAATGGTCTTTTTCTTTTTATTAATTTTAACTTTATTTGTCGGATTTATTATTTTTGTAAGTGGTAAGATGATGAAATCATCTTTTTCTTTTCTTGAAGCATTCGGTATATGGGGGACGATAGCGACGCCAGCTATTGCTATATTAGTTCTTTCTTTTCTTTTTAGTTTTTTATTAATCTTTTTCTTACCGATATTACTATCGGTGGCGGTAACTTATATGGGAATTAGTGTAATTGTAGCTATAGTAAAATTAGATAACGGTGGATTAGATCTTGTTTACACTCTTCTTATCGCAAATGTTTTCATCGGAGTCGCAACATGGATTGTATTTTGGTCTTACATTAACACGATAATTCAAACCTTTACTGGAGGATTCACAGGCTTCTAATGAAAAGGTGGTTGAATGGATGAATGTATGTACAAAGTGCGGAGCTCAGTATGAAGACGGTGTGCAATTTTGTCAAAACTGCGGGACGAAGAGGGGGAATCCTGTAGTAAAGAAGCAGAAAATGAGCAAAGGGACAATAATTGGAATTACACTTTTAACATTTTTTATTATAGTATTGGGCGGAGTATATGCGTATGGATCTTCATATTACTCACAGTCATCGCAAGTAGAGAGAATTATTACTGTTTTACAAGAGAGGGACGGGGAGAAATTAGCTGAGATCATAACGGCAGATGACCCAGCAGTTATTGTAACGAGAGAGAGTTTAACGCCTCTGTTTTCATATATAAAAGAAAATCCATCTTACGTGAATGAATTGAAAGAATATTTAAGGCAAGGAAAAAAACAGGGAGATGGAATAGAAAGAGTAGATTTTTCTTTAACGAAAGACGGGAAGTATTTCGTTTTATTTGATCGGTATAAATTGAAAGCGAAGACGTATTATACGACTCTGCTTACAAATGAAAAAGGTACATCTTTAAAATTGAACGGAAAAGAAATTGATAAAACAAATGACAAAAAGTTTGAGAAGCAATATGGACCGTTTCTTCCAGGAACTCAAGTATTTCAATCCGAATATAAAAATGACTATGTAAAACTATTACGTGAGGAAAAGGTTGTACTTATGAAACAAAGTCAAAATAATGTAACGGTAGATTTAACACTGCAAGGGCAATATATTACAGTTCAAACGAATGCGCCTGGTGCGACATTATACGTGAATCAAAAGCCAGTTACAGCGTTGACCGGAGAAGAAATTACGTGGGGACCGATAGCGACCGATGGAAGTGCGGCGATTTATTTAGAACGAAATGGAGAAAGTGGAAGGGAAACGACAAAGATAGAAACGGTAACGGAACTTTCGGCTTATAATCTTCCGTTTCAAAAGCAAAGTGTAGAAAAAACAGTTGTTTACAATGTTACTCCGCCGCCTACGACTGGGTATGTATATAATGGTTTCATCTTCCCTGATAGTGATATTCGAAAATTAACGGGTGCGGACTTAACATATTTAACGAAAGAACAATTGAAAATTGTTAGAAATGAAATATACGCAAGGCATGGACATATGTTTCAAACGAAAGATATGCAAGCATATTTTTCAAAACAGTCTTGGTACAGAGAAAATCCATATTTTACAGGAGTGTTAACTAATATTGAATCTTATAATGTTGAACTGATCAAATCAAGAGAATAGAGTGCATGATAGAAGGTACAGTACATAACTGTACCCTTTTATGGTTATTTAGCTGGACCAGGATCCCTTGAGAAAAAGATGTGAAAGAGGAATGTGACTTTACTTGCTCCTCCTGATGTACTTGCTTGCACATCAGATAAAGAACTAGACGTTAAAGCAGCTTCAGAACGAGGGGGAACGACTATTTTGAGTGCATCATCTGATTCTGATGATATAGTAACCGTTATTGTATCCTCAGAAAAGTTCACAATTTTAACAGTACCAACTGGGAAGATGGATTTGCGAGCGTGTGAGGCAGAAGCAAAGCGAGTCGATTTCCAAATAGTTTGTGAGAAAGTGTCATTATCAGATAACCAAGCACGTGCACTGTATAAAGTTACACTAACGGTAAACTCTTGTTCAAGCGGGAGGGCGGGTCTCGGTTCTATCGGTTCCTCTGGAAGCTGGACGAGAAGGCCGGCGCACATGTATGTTTCACCTACTTTCAATAGTTACTGTTATAGCATATTAAACTTCTTGTTTATAAGACACGACGATTACCTATTAACGCATAGTCTTGTGCACCAAATTTGTAGATGAAATTCTCTTTCTTTACAATGGAAGTAGGTGTTATTTTTATAAAATATGGAAATCGTAAAGAGTATGTAAAAAAGAAGGAGTGGTAAAGTGAACTATGTCATTATTGGCGGGGATGCCGCTGGTATGAGTGCAGCAATGCAAATTGTTAGAAACGATGAAACTGCAAATGTTGTAACGTTAGAAAAAGGTGAAATCTATTCATACGCTCAGTGCGGATTACCGTATGTGATTAGTGGTGTTATCGCCTCTACTGAAAAGTTAATTGCACGCGATGTAAAGATGTTTCGTGATAAATATGGGATTGATGCGAAAGTGCGTCATGAAGTAACGAAAGTAGATACGGAAAAGAAAATTGTGTATGCAGAGCATACGAAGACAAAAGATGTATTTGAATTTTCATATGACCGTTTATTAATTGCGACTGGTGTACGCCCTGTTATGCCGGATTGGGAAGGTAAAGATTTACAAGGTGTTCATCTTTTAAAAACAATTCCGGATGCTGAGCGTATAGTAGATACGCTACAAACAAATAGCGTTGAGCACGTAACGATTATTGGCGGCGGTGCAATTGGTCTAGAGATGGCAGAAACATTTGTAGAACTAGGAAAGAAAGTAAGAATGATTGAGCGAAACGATCATATTGGCACAATTTATGATGCCGATATGGCGGAATATATACATAAAGAAGCAGACAAACATAATATTGAAATTTTAACAAATGAGAATGTAAAAGCGTTTAAAGGAAAAGAAAGAGTGGAACAAATTGAAACAGATAAAGGGACGTATAAAACAGATCTCGTTTTAGTATCTGTCGGTGTACAGCCAAATACTGATTTTCTTGAAGGAACAAATATACGTAAAACTCATAAAGGTGCAATTGAAGTAAATGCTTATATGCAAACAAATGTGAAAGACGTATACGCGGCCGGAGACTGTGCAACACATTACCATGTTATAAAGGAAATTCATGATCACATCCCGCTCGGAACGACTGCGAATAAACAAGGGCGACTTGCCGGACTCAATATGGTTGATAAACGAAGAGCATTTAAAGGTACGTTAGGTACGGGCATTATTAAATTTATGAATCTGACGCTCGCAAGAACAGGCTTAAATGAAAAAGAAGCGAAAGGGCTAAACATCCCGTATAAGACGGTCAAAGTAGATTCAACCAATATGGCAGGCTATTACCCGAGTGCTTTGCCACTTCACTTGAAATTACTATATCACGCCGATACGAAACAATTATTAGGCGGACAAGTAATTGGAGAAGAAGGTGTAGATAAACGTATTGATGTTATCGCAATGGCACTTTTCAATAAAATGAGCATTCACGATTTAGAAGATGTTGATTTAAGTTACGCACCACCATATAACAGCGTTTGGGATCCAATTCAACAAGCAGCAAGGCGAGCGGAATAGCACTTTTTAAGTGCTATTTTTTTGTTAAAGGGGAATAAATAAAGTTTCACTTTATTTCGAATATACCGTTCACCCTTGAAAACATAGTACGTTTCGCTTATATTGTCATATAGTATTTATTTTTTAATAAAGCAATGAACGAATCAGGGGGCACAGTATGGCAATTAACATGAACACAATCGAAGAATGGATTGCTGAATCAAATGCAAGAAACGAAGAAGACTTAGGTAACGTTGTTGAAGAGATGAAAGAAGTATGTGTCGGACTTGATAACGCGACATTAATTTATACGAAAAACGTATTTTGTTTCGGTAAGAAAGTAGAAGTATTGTTCTTCTTCCAAGATCACGTCGTTATCGGAGAAGAGAAGGAAGAGTATATTGAGATTGAAAAACTAAAGTATGATGATATTATAAATAGTAACTTAAAAACAAATGATAAAAATACAACGTTAGAATTAAAGTTTGCTAACGGGAAATCTATCAGTTTAGATAGTCTGAATGATAACTACGGTACGAAAAATTGGTTATTTGCAAGACAAATTAAGAGTATTTTTAAATTAATCTAGTAAAAAAGCAGGCCTTGAAGGGTCTGCTTTTTTACTTATTTCCTATTACGCAAAGGCACCCTCTTTCTTCGTAACATTTCACGTTTGTAAATCCCGTCTTATAAAAAAGGTTTACTAATTCTTCGGTCGTCTTAAATTTATCCATATGATATTGAATTTTGAAAGTTTCAGCGACTAGTAAAAAGGATCCGTTCGGTTTTAAGATGCGAAATACTTCTTTCATATCGTGTTCAAAATCGGGCCAAAAGTAATGAGTTTGAAAGGCAGTAATGAGATCGAAGAAGTTCGTATTGTATGGAATAGAGGACACGCTTGCCTGATGAATGATTATTTTTTCTGTTTTTACATCCTTCATATTGGTTTTCTTTGAGTTTTCAACAGCCTGTTCTGAATAGTCAATGCCGTATATTTTTCCGTGGGGAGTTAGTCTTGAAAGGCTATGTATTGTTTTCCCACCTCCGCAACCGATATCTAAAATAACTGCATCTTCACGTATATGTATTTTTTGTAAAGCCCAATTTGTTAGTCTCGTATGCGCAGCATTCATAATGCAAAGCATAGAGGAACCAATTGTCCCGCGAGGATTTTTCGCTTGCTCGATTAATCTTTTTAAAATACTCAATTCAAACTCTCCTTTTATATAAGAATATGTATTTATTTCGCTTTTAATAATCTAACTCCTTCAAAAAAAGCACGCCATTAATCGGCGTGCTTCTAATTATGCAAGGACCCTTTTAGCCAATTCCGCGCCCGATACGCCCCAACTGGAATTTGAATGAGTGAAGTTTCATTTCCGGCATCAATCCCGTACAATTGATCACATGAATTTGTATCAAAACTGAGTAAAGGATGCCCACCCATTCCCATAGCGGTCGCAGCTGAAACAAGTTTATGAACGAGTATACCAGCTTCCATTTGGTGAATGCGATATCCTCTATAGCCTAATGTATTTGTATAGTAATCTTTCTTTCCGACTACGTGTAAGCAAAGCGGTGCTTGAAAAAGGTTTACGTTATCCATCGTCATACTGGATTGCAGAGAATAACGAAGGTCTCCGTGCCTTATGGGCTGTATGGAATGCGTTTTACTGTTATAAGCGTAAGCACCGTTTTCAATGTCTTTTACGTTATAAAAACATCCATATAATGAGACTCGTGCGTTTTTATTTAAATATTTGCCATCAAGGTCGTTGTAATAAGGGAAGGAGAGGCTCGCTTCTTGGAGTAGAGTAGCGAGCTCGACTGCATCCCATTTCGTTAAAATGAAATCAGAATCAGGTGAATATCGTTTTTTACAAAGTTGTAAGAAATCATATGATAAACGCTCTGCTTGCGGTAGCTGCACAGTATGTGAACTATATTGATAATTTTCTGCATGTGTTAACGTTTGAAAGTATTCGGTGGATTCGACCATAGATGCCGCGTTTGTTTTTTTTATCATCGGATAGTCATCTACATGTTTTGAACGAACGAAATGCTCATGTATTAACGGCGGGATTTGTTGCAACAAGTCATGAGAAGTAACTGTTTTATTTTCACGATGATTGTTGTGAAACCAGTCTGCACTTGGTTCTGTACTTAAAGGAAGAACAGCATACACACTTTCTTCACCTTCTGACAGTCCAAGTAAATGATTCATTGCCCGGTCTAGAAACTGAAAATACACACCATTTGTATAACCGAATTGTTTTGCGCATTCAAGCAATTGCCCGATTAGAACACCACTATCTAATCCTTGCAGACGATACGAAAAGTTATTGTATTTAAAGAAGTTTTTCCAAAACATAGTGGATACAAATGCAGCACCAAAACAAGAATGTATGTTGCAACGATTGCCGAGTGCTTCTGTAAGATAAGAATCGAAATTTCCTTCGCGAAGTAAGATAAGACGGTGATGCGCGGCGTCGTAATGGTAAATGCCGTCTGGATAATGATCAATTTTTAAATACATATATAATTCATTTGGATATAAAGCACCCCCAGAAGGGATGAATCTTCGAAATAGATTCGTTGTTTTATTATTTTCCAGGTTAGTAGTAGGCTGGCATAATTGTGTTAAACCAAATGAGTACCAAAGATAATGACCGATTTCCTCTAAGTTAGGTTTAGTAGCAGAATTTCGCAAAGTTAAAGGGATTTCTAAAGAGAGAGGGATGACTGGTAAATTTCGATATAATTTATAAGGAAGTGGTGCGTCTTCCCAGTCAGTCTCTTTATCGGACGACATAATTTCATTAATAGAAAAATGGAGATGATGTAAAAAAGTATCCAGTTGCATCAAATTTCCCCCTCGCTATGAATTATGGAAACGGATGCGGGTGTGGATTTAAACTTTCATTCGTTAAAGGCTCAGCTCTATATCCAAGTGTCATCGGTACGGTATAGACTCTATCCAGTCCTGTAACCCGAGTGAGATGGTGGCCAAACGTCATCGGTAACATGCCTGGAATAATTACTTTTACACAATGTAAGCCGTTCTTTTCTATAAGGGGGACCGTTTGATCTACAACAATTACTTCAAGTCCAGATTGATGTAACCTGTTTAAAAGTTGATGAAGATCAGATGTTAAATCCATATCAAATGATTGTAATGCATTCATTTCTTGGAACGTCTGCACCGGAGCATCTTCACGTAAAAGGAAGTGAAGACGTTCTTCCGCTTCTTTCAATCCGTACAGCATACTATGATCTTCCATGTTATTAACGAGGTAAGGATCTTGTAAGCAGTTTTCATAATGCTCTCTTTTTTGCTTGAGCTCATCGTCTGTTATAAGTAACATGCCTGCTATTTCGTGAATTGCACTCTTTAGAGCTCGGATTGGGTCTAAATGAGAGCCTCCTGCACAAACAACGTTCATTCCATTTTCACGCGTATTTTTTGCAATGACCCATAGGCCCGGGATACCATGTTCCATCGTCGCATTAAAAGCATGTAATTCATACCCTGTAATCGTGTGTAACCGCTGGATCATTAATTGTAATTCCGTATCATTTGCTGAACTAAGATCAAGGCGGGGAAGAGGTAATTCGGCATACCAAGTGAGCAAAAAGGCGTCACGCTCTACAATTTCTAAAATGCCGTGAAAAATTGCCTCTTCTAAACTACCACCAATTGCACATCCATTTGATGTTTCATATACGAAAGCATCTCGTTGACCAAGGCTATAATAAGCGATTGATTCTGGAACTAAAAGTGGCTGGCTTTGTGATAAAGAGTATCCCCATACCCAGTTTTGCTCATAATCAGGATCAAACGGCTTAAATGGAAAACTATCACGATTGTAATGTTCATTTGTATGCACACCGAGTGTGAGGGGGTTCAGTGCAATATGCTCTAGCTCATGAAAACTACCATGCACATTTGGCTTTTTCCCGCGAGGCGACATACCGCAATATCGTTCTAATCCTTCTAAAATAGCGGTTGCTTCACTAAGTGCGAATGAATGAGTTCGGCCCGCGACACCTTCATTTCCGAACAGTAATGGCATGTTTATAATGACATCAGCAAACGGTAATAAAGAATGTTGCATTTGGCCGTTTAAAATACCAGTCCGGTAATCTAAATAGTCTCTCGTTAAAAATGTGTTTAGCTCATGAATAGAACGACAGCGATACGTTTCAGTACTCGTTTTCAAACTTGGTTGTAAAGAAATTTGTGCTGCATCTGCTGTATCGTCAGACAAATTGCTGCATACCGGACAAAGAGGGTCTGGAAGAAACGAATGCCGGGTACATTGTAACGTTTGTAAGTCCAGTAAAATGAGTTCATTGTCTATAGAAGAATGTTTGTTAGTTAATATCTTCTCTGTTTCAGCATGAATGAGCTGGCACATTTGTAACATTCCATTTTGGGTGGCGCGTACATCACGCCTCGTCACGTTCTCTGCTTTTAATGCATATTTCCGTTGTAGTTCCCACATTTCTTTTTGATCAAAGCCAGCTATAAACCGGCGTCCATCAGCGCAGTGGGAACATCCAGTTGTAAAAGGCTTCACGAAAGGACCGATAACACCTTCACCAAACGAAGTAAACGCGCGAAGCCACGGAATATTATTTGAGCGAAAGATAAGCTCAGCATCATGATGTACGGAAGAAGGAGACCCGTCATGTAAGACGAGAGCAAGATGAATGTTTTCAGGGAGAGCTTCTGTAATTGTATGCTGGCGGATGAGTGAATAGTGCTTACACAATTGCTCATGTACATATTCTGTGAGTAGGCCATCTCCTATAAGTAATATGTTTTGAGTCATTGGTCATCCTCCTTTGCAATTAATACCCCATATATACCGTCTAAGTTGTCTCTTAAAAATGACTCAATAGCTAAATCAAAAACGAATGGATAAAAATTGTTTTCCGCTAAATTTTGCAAGGCAACTTGTAAAGACTGTACGCCTGGAATTTCTTCCTCTTCTTGTATTGCTACTCTAACAGAATCCGTACTATATAAAACGATGGATGATTCTGGTAACATATTAGCTTTATAAGGAATCTCTTCATTTTGAATATGAAGGAGTGCTTGTTGCAGAGCATTTCTTAACGCGAGTGTTATATTGATATTTGCCGCACCATACCATCTATCATTAATACCGATCCAAACGACAGGAAAACCAAGTAACTCCTCACTCATTCCTACTTTAGGTATTTCATGAATTGTAGAGAGAGCATCGTAGTAAAACCTACAATGTTTATCATAAATTTCGGTTAAATCAAGCTCTGTAATCTCCTCTAGCATATGTGATTGGCGTTCATATAACTTATTATTTAAATGTTTTTGTAGTGCTCGGTATACACCTTCTGTCATCGTTTCCCCAGCACCAATACCGATATCAGTATGTTCGGGGATAAGACGATGAATCATTTCAGCTACATATATTTCAACTCCTGTTAAACCAGCTTCACGGCGTGCTTCATTATGAGTTAATCCACCGCAAGCTATAGTAGGAAGAGGAGAGGTAGGTCCGTCTGATAATGGATTTGCAACTTGAATATAGCACTGTGATAAAGGCAATTGGTGTAAATCTTGTTCATCCCACATGTGGAATATGCCAGCTTCTTTAGAAGTTAACGTATCAAAAAAACGAAAAAGTTCAGTTGAAGTATATTGTCCGGAACGATGGGCAAGGTTTTCTTGAAGATTTTGCACCGTATCAATTGTAAAGATTTCATCGGTTGCGAGAAGATGTTTTATGAAAGGGTGCCACTTTCCTTCAAGTGTTTCCAAGTTTAATAAAAAGAACTGAGGATTATGCTGCCTGTGTGAATCTTCAGCGACATGTTTAAATAACTCAAAAACGATAATATTTGCTAACATTGCAGATGTAATTGGTGAGAAAGGTTCAGGTGGATTTTCACTTTGTAAAGTAGTTTCGTGTAGACGATGCCAAGCTGATTCCCAGCATTCTTCACGGTCTGCGGTTACGACAGGTCCAGCTAAACCAATTCTTGATAAGCAAATAGCTGGTATGAAATTTTTTCCAACATCTCTACAAATAGTATGGATTGCTCTTAAACTTTCGATATCTCCATTTTGGGAAACGTATAAAATCCAGTCGAAAGGCTCGAATACTTCATGTAAAGGACGATCAATTGTAATATCTATTTCTTGAATAAGTACATTGTCATCATTTGCATATGCACGTTCGCTTAGTTCATGAATTCGATCGTAGTTTGTTTCAGCGCGATCTGTAACAAGATAATGAAATGTAGGTAAACCAGATTCTAATAAAGAAGAAACTAGGGAAGTAAGCATATCGCCAGAACCAATTATAAGCACATTTGCTGCGCGGTACGTTTCGAATTTTAAAGCGCCTGAATGGGAATCAGCTTCTAAAAACTCAATTTGCGAAGCATACCTGTCGAGTAATGCACTGTTTAATTCGTGGGGAGCATCTTGGCTTACATCACGAATGAAACCATTTTCATATAAAATCTCTCCAATTTCAAATACACGATTTTGATAGGGGAGAGGGAGACCATCGGTTATTTCTGTCAAAGAATGATTACCGTTAAACATAGGCATTAATTTCTCAATCCAGTCATAAATTCCATCACCATCCATACGGAATGAGCTGGAGTTATTTCGAAAGTAAACACCCCCGTTTGAATCGGGGAGGAAGAAAGTATCCTTATTTGCTTTAAGTTTTGCATGAACTGGAAGGTTATTCATGTTTATCCCCCTTACGTTTTAGGCATACATTATTAGTCTATGTAGTGTGATTTGTCCCGTATGAACATAATGAAAAAAGGCTGTAGAATGATTCATTCTACAGCCTTTAATAGATTAATAATCTATCAACCTTCTAATAATAATGATTTTGGATCTTCAAGCATATCTTTAACAGCAACAAGGAAGCTAACTGCTTCTTTACCATCAACAATACGGTGATCGTAAGATAGTGCAAGGTACATCATTGGACGGTTTTCCATACGCTCGTTATCGATCGCAACTGGACGTACTTGGATTTTATGCATCCCTAGAATACCTACTTGTGGACTATTTAGGATTGGTGTCGACATTAGAGAACCGAACACGCCACCGTTTGTAATCGTAAATGTACCACCTTGTAGCTCTTTTAATGAAAGTTTATTATCGCGTGCTTTCAGACCTAAATTACGAATCTCGCTTTCAATTTCAGCGAAGTTCAATTGGTTAGCATCGCGTACAACTGGAACAACTAATCCATCTGGAGCTGCTACTGCAATACCGATATCATAGAATTTTTTAATGATAAGCTCGTCGCCTTGAATTTCAGCATTTAATAATGGGAACTGTTTTAATGCTGCAACAACTGCTTTTGTGAAGAATGACATAAAGCCAAGACGTACATCATGTTTTTTCTCGAAAGCATCTTTGCGTTCTTTACGTAATTCCATGATTGCACTCATATCAACTTCGTTAAATGTAGTTAACATTGCAGATGTTTGTTGAACTTCTACAAGACGTTTTGCAATTGTTTGACGGCGGCGGGACATTTTTACACGCTCAACTGGTTTTTCGAATTCAGTTTTTGCAACTGGAGCCGGACTTTGTTTTGGAGCAGCTGGTGCTTCTTTTGGCGCTGCAGCGTGAGCTTGTACATCATGTGGTCTCACACGTCCAAGTGGATCTGTGCTACGTACATCGTTTAAGTCGATTCCTAATTCACGAGCCATTTTGCGAGCAGCTGGTGATGCGATAGGACGATTTGTATTTGGTAAACCTTGCAACGCTTTATTTTGTTCAGCACTTGGAGCTGCTGCTTTCGGTGCTTCAGTAGTTTCTTGTTTTGGTTGCTCATTAGCCGGAGCAGGTGTACTTACTGCAACTGCTGCGCCGTTTGCATCTAAAATTGCGATAGTAGCGCCAACTTCAACTGTATCTCCAGGTTCGCCTAGTAACTTCGATACAATACCTGAATCCTCTGCAATGATTTCTACATTGACTTTGTCAGTCTCAAGCTCAACAACGCTGCCACCTTTCTCAACTTTGTCGCCTACGTTGATAAGCCATTGTGAAATAGTTCCTTCTGAAATAGATTCTGCAAGCTCAGGTACTTTAATTTCGATCATTTTAAATGTCCTCCCCTTATTTGCCTAACGGTGTGTTTTGTCTTCTTTAATCTTCGGTAATCTCCATTTGTTAGCCCGGCTGTGGCAGACTATCTGCCACAGCTGAGCCTGAAAAACTCATTGTTACTTTCAGTTGCTGAAAACTTCAATTTCTTGTTTATCTTGACGGAAGTTGTACTTCACATCTAAAGCGTGTGCAACGATTAATTCTTGCTCAGCTTTGTGAGCGAATGGATCGCCACCAGATGGGCTAGAACGATCCGGGCGTCCAATGTAACCTGTTCTCACTTTATCCCCAGCTAGTTCGAACAGAATTGGAGCCATGTAATGCCATGCGCCCATATTACGAGGTTCTTCTTGAACCCAAATGATTTCTTCTAAGTTTTTAAAGCGTTTAATAATAGATTGAACTTTTTCAGCAGGGAATGGGTACAACTGCTCGATACGAACCATATGAACTTCATCTAGGCTGTACTCATGCTTACCACTCTCGATTTCTGCTGCTAAGTCAATTGCCATTTTACCTGTACTTAAAACAAGACGTTTTACTTTGTTTGGTTTCGCACCAAGGTTTCCTTGTTCTAAAGCAGGTTGGAAACGTCCTTCACTTAACTCACTACCTGTAGAAAGTGTAAGTGGGTGACGTAATAAGCTTTTCGGCGTCATAATTACTAATGGTCGAACCGCCTCTGTTCCTAAGATAGATGCTTGACGGCGCAAGATATGGAAGTATTGTGCTGCGCTCGTTAAGTTTGCAACTGTCCAGTTGTTCTCCGCAGCTAATTGTAAGAAACGCTCTGGACGTGCACTAGAATGCTCCGGTCCTTGACCTTCATAACCGTGTGGTAATAGAAGAACTAGACCTGATTTTTGACCCCATTTCGCTCTTCCTGCTGAAACATATTGATCAAATAATGCTTGCGCAGTATTTGAGAAGTCACCGTATTGAGCTTCCCACATCACAAGAGTTTCTGGAGCAAATACGTTGTAACCATATTCGTAACCAACAACAGCAGCTTCTGATAACGGACTGTTATGAACAGAGAATGATGCGTTAATGTTCGGTAAACGATGTAATGGTGAATATGTTTCGTTTGTATCAGTATCGTGTAATACGATATGACGATGCGCAAATGTACCACGCTGTGAATCTTGACCAGTTAAACGAATTGGCGTACCTTCTTGCAAAATAGAAGCGAATGCTAAAGATTCAGCAAGTGCCCATTCAATTTTACCGTTCTCTTCCAGAGCATCTTTACGGCGCTCAAGAATTTTCTTCACTTTTGGATATACGTTAAAGCCTTCAGGCCAAGATAATAGTCCTTCATTAATTGCACGAAGCGAGTCAATTGAAACACCAGTGTCAATTGGCTGGATTCCTTTTGCAACAACCTCTGGAACTTTAACGTGAATTGTTGCAGCACTCGTATCAGCTGGTGGCACTTGTGCGTATTCAGCCTTTAATTCCTCTTGCATAAACTGAGTAATTGTTTCAACCTCATCTGCATTCAGAACACCAGCAGATTGTAATTGATCTGCATAAATTGCTCTTACAGTTGGGTGATTTTTAATTTTTTTGTACACTTGTGGTTGCGTAACTGCTGGATCATCCATTTCGTTATGACCATATCGGCGGTAACCGATTAAATCGATTAAGAAGTCCTTTTTGAACAGCGTACGATATTGGATCGCAAGGTTTGCAGCAGCAAGACAAGCTTCCGGATCATCAGCGTTCACGTGAACAATCGGAATATCGAAACCTTTTGCAAGGTCACTTGAATATTTAGTAGAACGAGAATCATAGCTATCAGTCGTAAAGCCGACTGCATTATTTGCGATAACATGAATAGTTCCGCCAGTTTGGTATGCATTCAATCTACTTAAGTTCAATGTTTCAGACACAACACCTTGACCAGGGAATGCAGCATCACCATGAACTAAAATTACGAATGACTTTGTAGTATCTTGTTCTGGAAGACCAGATTTTTTACGATTCTCTTGAGCTGCACGTGCGAAACCTTCAACAACAGGGTTAACGAACTCAAGATGACTCGGGTTATTTGCTAATGTAACACGGGTGCTAACTTCTTCATTACCAACGACTTGTTCTCTACCTAAATGGTATTTCACGTCGCCAGTCCAGCCAGCATTTGCCACTGCGCCTTCTATTTTTGCATGTTTGAACTCAGCAAACATGTGACCATATGGCTTTTCTAGTACGTGAGCGAGTACGCTTAGACGACCACGGTGAGCCATACCAATCATGACATCTTCAACGCCGCCTTTAGCACCTTCTGAAACAATTTCATCTAGTACAGGTACAAGCATATCAACGCCCTCTATTGAGAAACGTTTTTGACCAACGAATGTTTTATGCAAGAATTGCTCGAAACCTTCAACAGCAGTTAAACGTTTTAAAAGAGCAGTTCGTTTTTTATTTGATAATGGTTGACGCAATGAATTTGATTCCACCATTTGATGCAACCACGCGCGTTCTTCACTATCTTGTATATGTGAGAATTCATAAGCTAAAGATTTTGTATAAACGTCTTTCAATCTATGAATTACATCAAGTGCAGTGTGAATACCCTCTGGTGCATCTTGCCATACTGTTTTAGCTGGAATCGCTTTCAAATCAGCATCGCTCAGTTCGTTCATTGTTTTCTCGATAAGAGATTGCCCATTTGCAGCATCTTCCATCGGATTGATGTGAGCCAACGTATGCCCGAAAGAACGAATCTGTTCAACAAGTTGAACGACTTTAAGAATCTTTTCAATGTTCCCTGTGTTTTGAGGAGAAAAATGTGTTGCTGTGTTGTCCCCTGTTACGACATCATCTTGAAACGAAGGAGCTCCAAAAATTTCAAAAAGCTCTTGTAATTCCGGATCAACAGAACCTGCTCCAGTTACGTAAAGATCATACTGTTCAATAACATAACCAAGGTTCGGACCATGGAACTTGGCCCAAGGGTTTGTCGTTGTATTCTTCCTCGTCATTTGTTTAAACCTCCCAATGCATATAATCCTTTTCCTATCCAAAAAGGTGCATTTTGCTCTTTTTCAATAATTGATGAAATAATAATTAATGTAAATGTTTTTCTTTACTCTTATGTTATTACAATAATTTACATAATACCAAACACTATTACTTATCTGTTTTGTAAAAAAACATTCACAATAACTTATCACCCAAGTTAATCTTTCATGTTATAAAGTAATTTTACAGAAAAATGGGGTGGATATATTTGGTATACCTACATTAATAACTATAATTGTTGAATTTAAATATAAGTATAACTATCAGAATGTTTCGAAAAAATCTAGTTCGAATTATGTATATTGAAATAATAAGCGCTTTCATTGATATTATACAACAATACAACGGAATATAGTATAAAAAATAAAAAATTATGAATTTACCATAAACTTTATATCGATAGTGTTAAATATTGAAAGGAAAATGAAGGATTTCTACAAAAAAAGTGGCTATACATAAAAAATGCTTCATAAACCGTTAGTTTCTATAAATATGGCGAAAAACAACGTAAAAATAATAGCGCACATCACCCAATAAAGAGAAGAATGAAATATTTTAAAAGGATAAAACAAATATGGAGATATTAAATTTTCACAAAAGCGGGGAGGAGATATAGTAACGGCTATATACATTGTTCCATGTTTCATTTCAAAATAGACGTGCTGAATTTGAAAAAATTTCTTCTATATAAAGTGAAACTTTAATCAGTGGGGGTTTTGTCCATCCTCCACTGATTATTAGTTGAACCAATCGGGCATTTACGGGCAGTTATCTCCCACCTAACTTTCTCGCATCCGCCGAATTTTGAGGTAGGAGTCTTACTGCCCGTTAATGCGGGATAAATAGAATGCAAAATAATTCAAAAGAATGTAAAGGAACCTTGACGTAAAGTTCCCTTTACATATATACTCGATATAAGGGAGGAGGGAGAAATTTCCTTGGAAAATAAAATGGTCGAATACCGAAAAAAATTTGGACTATCTCAAGAAAAATTGGCTGAGAAACTTGGAGTTTCCAGACAAACCATTATCTCGATTGAAAAGGGGAAATATGATCCATCACTTCCGTTAGCATTTGAAATAGCGAAAACATTTCAGACAACGATAGAACATGTATTTATTCATGAAGGAAAAGAAGAGGGGGAGAAAGGATGAATTATTCACAAAAGTACTTTGTAATTATGGGAATTATTTTTCTGTTTATGAGTGGATTTATGGTACTAACGGGCGTAATGACACATTCCGCACCGCCGGCTATAACTTATCCATTGCTTGCAATGATGATTATGAGTTTCTGCTTAAGTTATTTACACCCACAATTTAAAGAAAAAGACGAGCGGATGAAACTCATTCGTTATAAAGGAATGTTCGTGACCTTTTTTGCATTAACAGCGTATTACCTTCTTTTCTCTATCGGCTTAAACTTAAAAATACTTACACTATCTGCTACTGAACTATTGAACATACTAATGGCACTCACGATGAGTACAGTCTTTATATCGTTTGTTGTTTTATCGAAAAGATATTAAGATGTAAGAGAGAAAGGAAGATTAACATATGCAAATGATGTACGCTTTTGGCATGGGGCTTGTTTTATTTTTAGCGGTGTTCCTATTTATTCGTAAAGACGTCCAAGGTGGGACGTTAACGAAAAGAGGATTTTATAAAATGATCGGCTGTTTAGTTGTTATGTTTATAGCGATTATTGTAATGATCGTTTTAATAAATCAGTCACTATAGAACTTAAAAACGGAACCTTACTTTTGTAAGGTTTTTCTTTTTGAAAATAAAACTAAAAATTACCATAAAATCCATTTACTATCTATATCTTGTATTATATAATCCGATAAAATGATGAATGAGGAGACTAGTATATGAATAAAAAAGCTATCTTCTTTATAGTAATATGTCTACTACTTATAGCTAGTATTACTTATATAATATGTAACAAACGAGAACATGTACCACCTATATTAGTATGGGGGGACCAGGAATACTACGTTACGAATGAACCTACCAAAGCAGAAGAAGTCGGGCAAAAACTTGGTGAAGTAACAAAGAAAATTGAAACAAGCAAACAGCCTACTAAAGATAGTGAATCCAACATATTACAAGAAAAAACAGAAGTATTTGAAATGATTTTAGAAGAAGAGAATAAAAGGCCACCTTTAGTTGTAAAAGAACCTAATAGTGAAGAATATAGAAGTAGCAAGGCCGATGTTAAAACAAGTATTATAATAAGAAGGAGATTCATATGCAGACAGTAACCTCATATCCGTGGTCGTTAAGAAAAACATTTGTCTTTTTCCTTTGCTTCATTCTGCCTCCTATCGGTGCGATTTACATTGTGATGAATAGAAAGACTCTACAAAAAAGAGATATCATTTTATATCTATTATTTGCTGCTATTAATATATCACTTTGGTTATCGCTTATGATTTTTGATCGAAGTATGTGGATGGTAGCGGGACATGATGTGCTTGGCGTAATTGTTATTGTTTTTTCGAATATGAATAAGAGATAAACCGGCAATCTTAAAGTTGCTGGGTTTTATATTGATATTTATAATGAAGAAACAAATTTTTAATAGAGAGTAGTGAGAGTTATGAGATGGAAAGCAGGAACTTTTGAAAAAATAGAAACAAACCATGCATCTATTGAACAAATTATAAACACATTTAAGAAACAAAACTTAAATGGTGGAGCGGTAATAAGCTGTTTTAAAGTACATAACGAAGATTTTTTCAAAGAAGTACCTTATGAAATAGATAGATACGAGCACTTTTTCAAAAAAATCTTCAACTCTTTAGATATAATCAATAACTTAGAGGAATTAAAAATACATACATCAGAAAAATATAAGTTTCAATTTAAATATAATAGTGCGGTAATGCTTGATGGGAGCATTGCAGTTCAAATTATAAGAGGCGGAGCATATAAATACTTTCCGGAGAAAATGGTAGTCGCGAAGCAATTAGCGAGCGAGGTATGCCAATACATGTTCCAAAATCGTTATGAGGATATTATAGTGTTCGAGAGTCAAAGCCCTTGGACAGATTGGTTTTACGATGTTGCATGGGATAATACTTGGATGGTGTTAGATAGTAAAGAGCATAAAATGTGGCTAATTTGCGCTACGGATACGGATTGATAGATGAAGAGCCTTGTAGGAATGCTACAAGGCTCTTCATCTTTTGGGAAAGAATAGAAAACAAATCGTATAAATGTTATACTAAAAAATGTTTGTAATGTAAGTTTTATACTATTTTATAATGATGGCTTACTAGAAAAGAAAAGGTAAGAGGAGAATGAACGTGAAAAAGGTAAAGAAATTATTGCTGTTAATGATGGTAGTAGGATTAACAGTAGGTGTGCTAGCAGGATGTGCAAACCCGAAAGATACTGCTGAAGAATTTTTAACAGCAATACAAAAAGGTGACCTAGAAAAGGCTCGCACATTTGTTGAAAGTGATAAAGAGTTTAGTAAACTAAATGAAAAAACAGACGATGCTGACGGAAAAGCAATGCTGAGCGCAATTACGAAAAGCTTTAAATTTGAAAAGCTAGAAGAAGTATCGAAAAAGGATGACAAAGCAGAAGTGAAAGTAAAAGTTACATCTGTTGATCTATCCGTTGCCGTAACAAAAGCAATGGGAGAAGTGATGCCAATGGCTTTCGCTAGTGCCTTTAGTGAAGACAAAGAGCAATCCGAAAAAACAATAGAAAAAACAATGACATCAACTATCATCAAAAACTTAGCGGATAAAGATGCAGCAATGGCAACTCGCGAAGTTACATTGAACTTAAAGAAAGACAAAGATGGCGACTATAAAATCGTTGCTGATGACAACCTACAAGAATTGTTATTTGCTAATGCGAAGTCTTTGGAGAAGATGTTTGGTGGGAAGTGATTGACTGGCAAGATTTTTAGTTTTTATAAGAAGTAACTTGGATAAAAAGAGACACCATATCACCTAATAGGTTGATATGGTGTTTTTTTATGACCCCGGAGAGGCTCGAACTCACGACCTCCACCCTGTCAAAGTCGATAATCTTTCATGATTATAACAGATGATAGATGTTAAACTTTGATATATCAGTATGTTATTAAATCTATACAGGATTAAAAATGTTTGAAAATGATATGAAATTGCGATGTTCTGCCCCATTTCTGCCCCATGGTAAAAGTGAATAAACTTAATGGCTCACAGGGGATGTGCTTAGTATAAATAAAATGTAAATTTTTATGTTGTTGCCATTTTGAATTTGAAAATAAAAAATTAGGAAATGTTTTTTTGTTATACACCCCATAATTAGTGAGAGAAGGCATATGAGAGATGAAACGGCACAAGCGATGGCTATTTTTTATAAACTCATATCCAAAAAACATTTTGAATTAGACCTGAGGCTGATTCGAAAATTAGGAGGAATTAATTATGGAACAGAAAGTACTGAGTGAAATGGAATCAGAAATTTTCCAAGTGGATACAGCTCTTGAAAGCTGGCGCGATTCAGGGTTTGATCTATCAACTGCTGTTGGTGAAGTAGCTGATAACTCAATTGAAGCCGCATCAAAAATTATCAAAATTGTTCCTTATCGTAATAAAGAAAATAAAAATATTGAAACAATGGTCTTTGCTGATGATGGAATTGGTATTAAACCTGAAATCTTAGCTCACACATTAAAAATAGGTTTTTCAACTCGATATAATCAGCGTAAAGGATTGGGACGGTTTGGAGTAGGAATGAAAGCTGCAGCTTTAAGTCAAGGCAGAAGAATAGATATATATACTAAACCCTTAGGTGAAGATCGTTATTATCATGCATTTTTAGATCTTGATTTAATCGCAGAACAAAAACAAACACACATTGTTGCACAGGAAGTTAATGGGTTCCCAAAAGAATATGCATCACATATGAAATGGGAAGACGGAGCAGCCTTTGAATCAGGTACGCTTATTGTTTGGTCAAAAATTGATAGATTAATTAACGAAGGGAAATACGGGAACTCTGTAGCTGAATCATTACAAGATTTAACGAAATTTCTCGCAAGAACTTATAGAAAGTTTATTGATCAGGGCTTAGTTATTCAATTAGATAATAAAGTTATTGATTTATACGATCCTTTGCTGCTACTTGCAAGTCCAAGAACTTTAAAAATTATTGGGGAAAATAATTTCCCTGCGGATATTAAAGATCGATCAGTTATTGAGATTGAGGGTGAAGAAGTCGTAGTAACAGTAACTTTACTTCCTGATGTAGTAAGAAGAGTTGCAGGAGAAGGGGGCTTTCAGGGATCAGCAACAAGGTTTAAAGAACTTTACTTAAAAGATCGTGATGGTTACATTAGCATTATGAGAAATGGGAGAGAAATTTATTATGATCCAATCCAACAAATGTTTCCAACCAGACTCGAGAAAATTGACCGCTTTATCGGAGTGGAAATTAGTTTCCCAGCTACGCTTGACGAATATTTCCAAGTAAGAAACGTAAAGCGTGGGGCTGTACCTGTCGGAAAACTAAGAAAAGAAATTAGAAAAATATTAGATAAACCTATTAGAGCAGCACGTAAAGAAATTACTGAATTATTCATAAAAACAAGTACAGAAACAAGACAGAATGATGTTGAACACACACCGGCGACTAAAGCAGTAAAAGAAGCAGAAAAAACTGCTATTCCTGGAAGAGGTGGATTAAATACTCCAGCAAAAGAAGTCCAAGAAAAAATCAACGATATTTTGGAAGATGCAGGTATCGATACAGAAAAAGAAAAAGATTTAGCGAAAAAAATGACTGAACAAATTAATGAACAACCAATCACATTAGTGGATTCGTCTTGGCCTGGAAAAGAATTATTAGATATCACACATTTTAATGGAAAGGCGATTATTAAAATTAATCATCGTCATCCTTTTATCAAAGAGATATATGATCCAATTAAAGAAGTGGCAGGACAAGATCCTTCCAATATAAATGCTGATGAATTAGTAGTGCTTGCAAGAAAGGTAGAATCAGCTATTGATGTTTTATTTATGGCATATGCAAAGGCAGAAAATATGCATGCATATCCTGATGATGTATACAGTGATTTAAGAACACAATGGGGATTCTTTGCTGGAGCTTATGTTAGAGAATTATTGAAATCATTCTAAGTACTAAAACTGTAGGTTGAATTTTCAGCCTACAGTTTTTTGTTTTTATTGGAAATATTTTTTATAATTACCCCCCATATAAGTTGAAGGTTTAAAAATGACTTTAATTTTCCATTAATTTGCAATACACAGATAAAAATGGTAAATTGGAAATGTCTGCAATCGATCTGAGACGAATGCAGAAAACTATGTTTCAAACGACTTGAGTTATCCTAAAAATTCAGTGACCGATTTCCTTGAAACGGACACAAGAAATGGGGAAAAAAATGAATAAAAAACAAACAGTAAGTAGTAATTCAGTAAATAAAGCATTAATCCTCTTGGATAAAATGCGAAAAAGGGCGAAAAATTCCTACAATAGTTATTATCAAGTTGAGCGAATTGAACAAGCGATGGATTATTTATTAAATAACCCATCAAAGCAAGGTGACCCGAAAACACTTGTAAGAGATGTTATGGGAAGTGCAGGATCAAAAATTCGAAATAGAATCGAAGTTGTTAAAAAGGCTGGCGAACTAGCCGGTGTTTCTTCACCCATGGCTATGCCACAGCAAGCTAATGACTCTATTCATTATGTAGTAATAGAAACAATTAATGAAATCAACAATTTGCCGATTAAGCCAAAAGAGAAAAAAATATTAACGGAATTAACCCAGGGTAAAGATACAGAAGATTTGGCTGAACAATATAAAACTACTGTTACAGCAGTACGAACAAGAATAAGTAAAGCGAGAACTGCGTATAAAATTGCAGTAGGTGTAGCAATATGACAGCTCGTTTATACAAATTCACTCCTTGGCTAATAAAATTATTAATACCAAAAGGTTATAAAGGAAGTTACATTTTATATGCCAAAAAACAACAAAAAGTAGTACCAATCTATGTAGGTAGATCTGATACTGATCTACAACGTCGGCTACTTAATCATCCGTATTTAAATGTTGCGTATTTCTTTGAATACTATATTTTTGATTCGGCCGAAAAAGCGTTTCTTTCAGAAGCTGCATTGTACCATTGTTTTCAAGATGAGTTAAGAAATGAGATACACCCTGCAGTACCTACAAATTCACATTTAAAATGTCCATTTTGTAATAAAACTTATGTAGACACGAAAAACTATCGTATAAATCTAATCTCATAGATGACTATATTCCCCAAGCTACAACAGTAGCTTGGGGAATATTATTTTTGTTCCAGAGTAATTATTGTTTAAATTAACATTATTAAATACTTTATGTTTAATTTAAAATTGGTATTAAGCAATAATTTTACTAACAACTATTCTATGTTCCATTTGTCCAATAAATCTTTCAAATTGCTCTTGGTAGTTAGAAGTTTCTTCAATTATTTCATTTGCAATTCTTGTAAGAGTACCCACGGAATATTCATTATGAATCTGGTAAGATACTGATGTTTCTGTTTCTCTTGTATCTACAAAACCAGATATAGTATCTACTGCACTACTTTCATAAAAACGTAATTGTTCATTTTGTTCAATAGTTTTATTTTTATAATGTGCACCGCCAATTACCTCATCGACACGTTCAAACACTCTAAAAGATAATGTTTCATTTTCTTCAGTAGGTACTTTTTTTACTTTAATAAAATAATTACTCATTGAATATCCTCCTATATATTTATGTAAACATATTAATTATAACCCAAAGAACTAAGGAAAACTATTCAGTAGCAATGAAATTAAAGGGGGATTTTACAACATACTATGAGTGTTGATTGAAGGATCTAATTGGTTTCGGTGGGAAATTCATTGTACTTATCATGCTATTAATTCTGTTAATTATTAGGTGTAGCTGGTGGTAAGGGGGGAATGAGTACTAAATGCGGGAAATAATTATGTTTTTATATGTTATTGATTATGCCTGCTATGTTTAGAGCCTGTTTTGATTAATATTTTTCAAGACAGGCTCTTTTGTTAGTCATATATTATTGGCGGTTAGTACACTTCTGACTGAACTACATTTTAGAGTAACAGGAGTTAAATTAAGGAATGTTTTAATTCACTTTTGTTTGTTCTAAGGGAGTGATTAAAGATTCTAATTTACTTGATGCCCCTTTGTCTGCTGATTGCAGCGAGTGGGTGTAAATATCAATTGTCGTATTAATTCTGGAATGGCCCAAACGGCTGGAAATGACCTTCATGTTTTCTCCTGCTTCTAATAGAAGGGTAGCGGATGTATGACGCAATCCATGAAAGTTAACATGTCTTATTTCGTGTTTTTCCGTAAACTTGTTCCACTTCTTTGTAATATGACTTGGATATAAAGGCTTACCGTGCCAAGAAGAAAATACAAAGAAATACTCGCCAGCTTCCCACAAATCACCGCAGGATAATCGCTTCTCATTACAATCGTTCTTATATCTTCGTAGCTTTTCGATAAGGGAAGTAGGTATAGAAATTGTACGTTTTGAAGTTCGTGTTTTTGGCTCTTTTATATAGTATTGGCTATTTGCATATGAAACAGATTGACGTACAGTTACCATACCATCCTCAAGGTGAATATCTTTCCATTCCAATCCTAATAATTCACCACGTCTAAACCCTGTCATAATAGCTAACTGGAATAGAATTTGATACATTGTTTCCTCTTGTTCCAAAAGGCTCATAATTTGTCTTGTTTCCTCCAAGTCATAAGGCTCTTTTGTTTGATACTCGTCTTTTAGCTTTGTAAGCTTTTCGGCAGGATTCCTTCTTATTAGCTGCCACTCATGAGCACGTTTAAAAATGTTTTTAATGACACGTATTACATAATTAATAGTAGCTGGGGATAAAGTACCTTCTTTTCCATCCTTACGAGTATCGTTTTTAAGTTGCTCTGCAAGAGTGATTAAGTGCATAGGCTTTATATCTTCTAACTTCATATTTCCAAGAGAAGGCAAGATACGCAATTTTAAATGGCCACAATATGTTTCATATGTTTGAGGAGATAGACTATTAATAGCATATTTCTTTTTCCACTCTTCAACAAAATCTTTAAACAACATCTTTTGAGGTTTTATATATTCACCTGTTTCTATTTCAGCAATAAACAAAGCAAGTTCTTTCTCTGCTTCACGTTTATTCTTTGCAACAGCCATTCTCGAACGTCTAATGGGATTGCCTTTTTCGTTATATCCAACGGTTACACGCATGCGCCAGTTAGTACCATGTTTTTCGAGTGAGCCTTTCACAATTATTCATCTCCCATAAGTAATTTTAATGATAAATTTTAAGTGAGATCGAACATTAATTAATGTACCTATTTATTTTCCCATTTTTTTATAAAATCTTTAAACAAATCATCTAAATGTGTATTTATTTTGGTCTTAAATTCGGTGTAGATAGTCATCATTTCATAAACAGAAAAATCACTGATATGATTTTTTCCGGAATCTACTTTATAAAGAAAGAGGCCACGCTCTAAGCTTTTTAAATCCCAAATTAACTGGTGCATTTTTTTTAGTTTTTCAGTATCTTCATCTAATACATTTTCTCTAACTGTTAAATAAACTGCATCAATAATATCAACAGCAGGTTTTCGTATTTCCGGTTTAACTTTACTTAGTAATTCCTCCAGTTCAGACAAATCATTTTTAAAAACAAGTTCATCAAATGTTCGTATATCAGTTCTTTTTAATAAGTAGTCAATCATTACATCGAAATAAGATGCGATTTTTTCGAGAGTATCAAAATCGGGATGTCTATCACCACGTTCGTAGTTTCCTAAAGTAGTGAATGGTATGTTTAATTCTTCTGCAAGTTCTCTTAATGTCAATCCTCTTTCTTTTCTAAGCTCTCTAATTCTATTCTCACGCATGAGAACACCTCCGTTAAAATCACCTTAAATAATATACTACACAATATGGGTACAAAATACACTTGTTTTTCTCAAAATGAGATGTTAATATATTTTTGTACCCATATTGAAAACAAGGAGGTGGATTAAGCATGGAGTGTTTAAAGGTATATAAACAAACAAAAAGATTAAAGATTGATGCTAAGAGGATAAGGGTTGCCAGGGCTGAAATGAACTGGACTCAAAGTAAGCTATCCGAGGAATCATCTGTATCGCGTTCTACAATTAGAGCTATTGAAAATGGGATTAAAAAAAGTGTGCAATTTAAAACAATCGAGAAGATTGCGACTGCTTTAGGCAAACAGGTCGATGATTTTTGTACTCAAAATGAAAAATAAGATAAATATATATAAGAGGATGATTTAATGGAGCGATCTACACTTACAGCAAAAGAAGCAGCTACATACTTAGGGATATCTTTGGATTTAGTTTACAAGGAAAGTATTTATGGCTCATTGCCATGTGTCCGTATAGGTAGAAGGAAGCTATTTAGAAAAGAAACACTTGATCGATGGATGACAAAGAAAGAACTGCAGTGCTTAGAAGGCAGACAAGCTATAAATCTATGAAAGGAAGAATAAAAATGACAGATCAATTAAAAGCAGTAAATGAACAACCGACATTATCGAGTTTAGAAGTAGCGAATATACAAGGAAAGAAAGGCGGTTTGAGTATGGATAATAGGAAAAATACATTAACAGAGCGAGAGAATAAAGTTTTATCGCTTATCAGACAAGGGAAGGAAAACGCAATTACTGTTAAGGATATTATTTCAGTGATTGGTGGAAATAATGAGGAAATCAGAGCCATTGTAAGGAGATTGATAGAAAAACATGGCTATCTAATAGGTTCAAGTAATCATATTGGAAGAAGTGGATATTATCGCCCAAAGACAAATGAAGAGAAAGAAGAAGCTGTAAGTAAGTTAGAGAAAAGGGCAGGTGAAATATTAAAGCGTGCTAATATTATGCGTAAATTACCTTTGGTTAATAAGGGTACAATGTTCTAAGAAGTTAGGAAATGGTAGGAATAAAAAATCCATATGAAAGGGCCAACTTTCATACGGAATATAAAAAATCTATAAACTAACTCGATTCTACCATAAGTCATTTAGTAAGAATATAGGAAGATAATAGAAAATGTAAGTTAAAAATACGGAATATTATGTCAATAAATGTGGTCAACTCAATAATGGAGTTTAACCACTCTTTTTTGAAGATATTAGCATAGGTGTTCCTTGCGGGGAATTAAATTTAGCTGTAATAAGTTAAAAAAGAGGGATTCTTAATGATAAGTATCGGGCAACTCAAAGAAAATATCTCGATTGTTGAAGCTTTAGAGCAATACACTCATGTAAAAGTACCCAATCCTAATCGTAGAAGTATCAGTGTAAGGTGTCCGTTTCATTCTGATGGCAGCCCATCAATGGCAATCTATCCAAATACAAATACATTTAAATGCTTTACGGGATGCAATGAGGGACGTGTAGGTGATGTGATAGACGTTGTTCGTTTGGCACATAGTGTTGATGTCAAAGAAGCGATTATTACTCTTGCAAAAGATTTTGGGTTACAGAATCCAACGGCAGAAGAGAAGCAGAAGTTGTACCGAAAAAGAAAGTGGAAAAAGGAAAATGCATTAGCTGCTGTAGCATTAAATAATAAGGTGATTGAACAAATCAATAATTTAAATGATCTTGCTAAGGCTATTCGGAAACAAATGCAGGCCATCAAAACAGTGGAAGAGTTAGAACAATTAGGGGAAATGTATCACCTTTTACCGCAAATAGAGTATTGGTTAGATTGCTTAGTAGATGAAAATGAGTATGTGAGAATAACAGCTTTAGAAGAAGTAAATCGCTTATTTAAGGGATTAGAGGGAAGTGAATCATAAATGAATTTAAAAGCAATTGAAGTAGTGAGAAAGAGCCTTGGTGCTGAAAAGATAAATAGTATTTTAGGAACCAATCTTGCAGAGATAACATCAGATGAGATTACGTCAGCAAACTCACAACAAAATAATGAACCAACAAGAGTGTGGGGAGAGATTATTCCCTTTGATGAATATGAAGTACCTCTATTTCCAATTGAAGTGTTTCCGACATGGTTAAGGGATTATATAGAAGATGTGGCAGAGCAGACACAAACACCTATTGATATGGCTTGTATGATGGTGCTATCCGTTTTATCCGTTGCTTTGGCTAAAAAGTTTAGTATCGAACCAAGTAAAGGGTGGTATGAACCGTTAAATACATATTTGATTACATTCATGCCACCAAGTAATCGAAAGTCGAGTGTGTTTAAGGCATTCACGTTTCCGCTGCTGGAACATGAAAATGAAGAGAATACCAAAAGACGAATTGCAATAGAACAAAGTAGACATGAAAAGGATGTATTAGAGCGGCTTATAGAGGATTTAAAGAAAGACTTGGTTAAAGCTAAACAAAAACAATCGGAAGAAGATGCAGCTGCCATACAGGGTGAATTAAATGCCAAGATTGAAGAAATGGAAAAGGCAGAGTTTGTTCATCCTATACGGTACTTTACGGACGATGTTACACCAGAACAGCTTATAACACTTATGCTAAATAATGCTGGTCGTATGGCAGTGTTATCAGCAGAAGGCGGCTTCTTTGATTTAATCAAGGGCAGATATTCAAGTAATACCAACATAGATGTATATCTGAAAGGATTTAGTCAAGACCAGATAACGGTAGATCGCAGAGGAAGAACGGAAAAGGTAGATGATCCACATTTAACAGTGGGGCTGTTTGCACAATTAGATGTTATTAAGCGTTTACCGGAGTATTTCTATAATCGTGGTTTAATGGCCCGCTTTTTATATGCAGTCCCTAAAAGTTTTATAGGGTATCGAAAAATAGAAACAGCAGAGATAAGAGATGAGGTACAACTACTCTATAGCAAGCAGATTAAGAGGTTATTAAATTTACAGCATGAAAATGTTGTTTTGGTATTAAGTGATGAGGCGCAAACGCTTTTTAATAAGTATCGCATTCATATGGAAACTCTCATGAGAGAGGGGAATGAGTTGTCTTATGGCCACTTTCAATCCTGGGCAGGTAAGTTAGTTGGACAAGTAGCGAGAATCATTGCACTTATTCATATAGCACGTCATGCACATTGTGAAAGGATTTCGACTGAAATCAGTAAAGAGACTGTTCGCAGTACATTACACGCTTCTAAATACTTTATAGATCATATGATGGCCACATTCGGTTTGTTAAGTGAAGGGAATACGAATGATGATGCTAAGTTTGTGCTCAAACATATTTTAAAGAATGATCGTGAGCAAATCCCTTATAGAGATATTCAACAAGCCACAAAGAAGAGAGTTAAATCAGATAGGTTGAAAGTTATTTTAAATGAGTTAGAAGAACGAAACTACATTCAAAAAATTAAAGAGGGTAAAAAAGAAATGATAGTTGTTAGCCCTTATTTATGAAGAGAAAAAATATACTTTCTTAGAAATAGTCCCCCAATTCCCCCGAAAGGTCATGAACCATAGAGCCGCAAGGGATTACGGTGGGGAATAGTGAAATCCCACTTTTCCCCAGTTCCCCACTTAGCAAGAAAAAGGGGATTAAACTGGGGAAACGGGAAAAAGTGGGATTTGGGATGGGAACACTTCTATCCTTACAGCCACAAGGGATATAGCTTATTGGGGTAATTGGGGGAACTTTTTGTGTAAATAGAAATAAAGGAGACGATAAACATGCCAACTGCTCCTGCATCGAATCAAGATGAAACAAAGAAAAGAGATGAAAAAGCAAAGGCAGCAGGTTACATGGTAGCACTGAGCGGAACACTCTACACATTAACTCTAAGTAAGACAAGCTGCGTGTATATTGATTATATAAACGGTTTTTGGACAGCTTGGAGGGAATCGCACTGGAATACTGATAAACAACCTTCCAGTGTAAAGATAATCGCTAAGGCAGCTACATTTGACTATGTATTAATGAAAACAAAAGGTTACTTAGATTTTATAAAAAGGAAGAAATAAAACGTTAAAAGTTTTTTGATATTAAAGGAGGGAATTTGATGATTATTGATGCAAAAATAAAAATGTTGAAATCATTAGCTACTGATTTAACTGACAAGGGGATAGACAATCCTTATAACTTATTAATTAATTTAGGTCGTATATTAGATGGATTTCCTACAGAATTTGCAAAAATCAATCCAGAGTTGGTGTTAATAGTCATAAACAAAGTTGACGAGCTGATGTTGTTTAAACGTATAGAGGAGTTTTTTACGTTATTTCCGCCTATAAAGAACTATGTGGAGGATGGGACTTGGACATATAAAAATACATTAGAGCATGTTGCAAATAATCATGGAGAGTATTTTGGAAAAGATGTATTTAAGGAATTTCTAATGAATAGATGCTATGAGAATAAATTTGTTTTCAATGTAGGATTAGCTTTTATGATAGCTATTTCTACGATCAGAAGAAGAGAAACAGGAATAGATATGTTCACAGAGTTTATTACTTATCACTCTAATAATTAGGCACGCAGCTATTTCTAAAACATTATTTGATAGTTAATTAAATTAGTATACGGCTCGGGATATCAGAACGATTTTTTACAGCTGTAGATTAACGGAGGGAACAGGAATGACAAACGTAGTATCTTTAAGTAAAGTGGTTGATGTAATTAATGAAAGAAAACTATCTATGAAAGATGAACTTACATATGCTACAACAATGTATGAAGCAGGTATGCAGGATATATTAACTCAAGTTGCAGAACAGATTTTTGATAGAGAAAAATTCGATGAGTCTAAGTCCACATTAGAATATGAAAGTACATTAAAAGAAATCATGAACAGTACTAAATTAAACGTCGATGAACTTAATGATGCGATAAATTATTATTGTGCTTTATCTTCACGGGATTATTTTATTCATGGATTTATACAAGGATATTTTTATTTAAAGAGATATATTGAACATAATAATTAAAAGTAATAAAAAAGACGCGGATAGTCCGCGTCTTTTTTGATGATTAAATTAATTTTAAATACTATGTAGTGTGTTTAAAACAGTAGTGTAAGAATGATACTGGTAACGCTACTTACGATAATACACAGTGTATTTGTGACATTTTTCATTTATAAGAAAACGTGTCATTATATCTATTCTAACAATACATATTGTATTTAAAATACGAGCGTTTTCCCATGATAGCCTCGTTTGGCAGCCATTCTAGCAATACATATTGTATTTAAAACGAACATTTGAAGTGAATCAATTATTAGCAGAAGCGAATTCTAACAATACATATTGTATTTAAAATCCCTATTTTTTCATAAATAATCATTGATATATCCGTGCTTTTACTTCATTAATTTTTACCCATCTGCAGTAAACCTTTAGTGCTGTTTTATATTCAATCAAAAAAACATTAAACCTATGGTATAGCTACGTTTACAACGTGTATCGTAAATTTTAGGTTTGATGCAGTTTTTATTTTAAAACAATATGTATTGCTCTTGTGCAGTAACATAACGCACAAGCTTAACCTTTGGTGAGTGATTTTATTTCTCCTCACCCTCAGGACGGAGAATCGCCCCAGCGTCATGATAAATTAATGATATTATTGACTCAAGGTCACGCTATTTCATTATTATTTTTCCGGTAATATTCGCTTTCTTCTTTATTTGTGATATATCTTGTACTCGCTGCAATATTACGAGCTGCATTATAATCTGCATTATCTATAAATCCGCAAGATTTACAACAAAAAGTATCTTGTTTTTCTCTTTGTCCGTCCTCATAGTGACCGCATTTACTACAGGTTTGTGAAGTATGAAATGGATCAACATATTTAATTGAAATTTCTTCTCTGTTAGCCTTATACTCAATGAATTGTTGTAGTTGATAATACGACCAGTTACGTAAAAGTGATTTCTTTTGTGTTTCTTTTAAAGTTAACAACTCTAAGTTAATCTGTTCAACGCCGTATTGGACAGCTAAACTAATGATTTTTTTACTAATAAAGTGATTATAGGTTGTGATATAGTTTTTTTCTTTTTCCTTAAATTGATCTAACGCTTTTAGTTTCTTTTTTCTTCCTTTTCCCCCTTTAGAAGATTGGAGAGCACGTTGTAAACTTCGTTTTTGAGATTGTATATTAGTACGAACTTTTAGAAAATCTTCAATTTTACCAAGGGCTTTTCGGATATAGGGAACATCATTTACCGCAAAATAAGCAGGTATTTTAAGTCCTAAATCAATTCCAGCAATACGTCCTGGAACTTTTCTATTTTCGCTTTTTTCTGGAATGTTTAATGCTAAATTCAGAATTAGTTTATTTTGTTGATTAAAATTCATTGAACTATCACATAATTTATATCCACCAGTGAGTATACATTCTAAGGTTTTGTAAAGCTCAGTTTTATTTTGATATTTGACTCCAAGGACACATTTAAAGACAATTTTTTTTGTCCATTTTATAAAGAATTCTTCAGATTCTTTAAATAAGTTAAGTGTCCTCCCTCGTATATATAAAGGATTATTTTTTTTATATGTTCTTAAAGAACGATTGCCAGATAAAACTTCGGTTATATCATTTTTGAAGTCTTGGTACGCAATTTTTGTAAGCCTGTCTTTAGTATCTGAAAGTAAATTAAATTGAGATGACACAATATCACGTAAATGCGTGTCCTCCAGTTGTCCGATCATATTGTTATATTCTTGAAACAATTCTTTATTTCTCGCTTTACGTAAACTGTTTAATTTTTCTTTTGTCTTTTCATAAGTAGTTTTGCTTTTAATCAGGCGTTCTTTCAATATTGATTTCTTACTTGAATCAGTTTCTACAATTTGTTTTTGTTCAAGTTCTTTCAGTAAAATAAAAGACTTTTGCTGTGCTTCTATAGCCTTGTTTAATTTGTGCTGATAGGCTTTATCAGCAAATGAGATTTTTTGCCGTGCAACATAATTAAAGTACAAATGATTCATTGCGACGTTTAGAGCTTTATTTTGCTCTCTCATTTCTTTACGAATAAAGTTATAAGCTTCTGTTGAATTATCCGAAACTATAGAAAGTCTAATTTTACGAGATGTAATCAAGTTTTATCCTCCTTTCTTGATAAAGTCTTTTCCAATAGGGAGGTTTGGTAAACGTTATATC
>NZ_JBHWYR010000017.1:0-77161 GCF_042728695.1 Bacillus sp. NPDC060175 | reverse complement strand
ATATAAATTATATGTTATTAATATATTAGATGTATTAATCGAAAATGAAAAGGGTGTCCAAAATGGAATTACGGCATTTGCAATATTTTGTTGTAGTGGCAGAGGAATTGCACTTTGGACGAGCAGCTGCTCGTTTACAAATGACACAACCCCCGCTTAGTCAACAAATTCAGCAATTAGAAAAAGAAATGGAAGTTATGTTATTTTCAAGAACGAAGAGAAAGGTTGAATTAACAGAAGCTGGAGAAATGTTTTTAAAAGAAGTAAAAAAAGCGTTTGAACAAATTGAAAAAGCAGTAGAAGTCGCACAAAGTGCTCAAAGGGGAGAAGTGGGATCACTTTCAATTGGTTTTGTAGGTGCGGCGATATATGATATTTTACCGTCAATCGTCAGGGAGTATAGAAAGAAATTTCCAAGAGTGTCTGTTGCATTACATGAATTGTCAACACCGGATCAGGTGCATGCACTTCATGATAATCGAATTGATATTGGATTTTTACGTCCGCCAATTCCAACGCAATTACTTGAGTTAGAACCAATTCAAAAACTTTCGTGTACGTTATGTTTACCGAAGGCACATCCGCTTGCTGAAAAGGACGAAATACATATCGAAGATTTAAGGGATGAACCGTTCGTATTTATTACGAGACCAGTATGGCCAGCGTTATACGATACAATTTTATCGCTTTGCCGCGATGTAGGTTTTAGTCCGCATATTGTACAAGAAGCAACGGAGTATCAAACTGTCATGGGGCTTGTAGCAGCAGGTATTGGAATTACAGTAATACCTGTATCCGCAAATAAATTGTATAAAACAGAAGTTGTATATAAAGAGTTATGTGATTCTAATTTTGTTGCAGAAATGTCAGTGGCTTATAAAAAAATGAATAACAATCCAGAATTGTTAGAGTTTTTGAAAATTGCAAGAGAGAAAAAAAGGATTGAAGTGGAAGATGCGAAGGCTGAATAGTTGATGAAGTTACAAGGCAGTCATGATAATTAAGTTATATAAAGATTCACCTCATTAAAAAAAACGGAAATGCAACTAAAGTGCATTTTCATTTTTTTTTTTATGCTAAAGAGGTAAATGTGCTTGGTTTCTAGGACTAAAGGCTTAGAAAAGATTCCGATTGAAGTGCGATGTTTAAAATGTCATATTTTTATACACTAGTAGTATAGAATACGTATGTTATGAAGTAAGGTAGGGGAAGGAATCTATGTCTTTATGTAGGTTAGCGAGAAAAAATATACAAACATTTGCTACCAAAAGGTTAAAACAATTTACGTGGATTGCTATGAATACAATGATTTGTTTTTTTATGATATCATTCCGATTCAATGAAGCTGTAATAAGTAAAGCGGGATATACACTTATATTTGTAAAGTGGTTTTATGCTATGTTTCTATTTGGAGTTTTTGTATGTATTTTCATTACTTATAAAATGACATCCTCTTTTTTACAGGTAAGAAGAGAGGAGTTTAAATCGTATGAAGTAGTGAATATGACGAGAAAAGGAATGTTATGTTTATTGTGTTATGAGCAATTATTAATTTACGGAGGAGCTTTCGTTTTCGGATTAATTCATGGTATGTTATTTTTGAAATTATTTATTATTATTTTTATGAAAACAGTAGGAATCCAAGGAGTAACAAATGCACCGATTACGACGTATGCGATAATGGTAACAGCAGTTGTTATGATAACCGTCATTATAATATCAATGTGGCAATGTTGTAGGTTTATACAAAGGTTAAAGGGTGAAAGGTCATATGAAACAAGGAGAAAGGCATGAGAAATCATGTCTTTTTCTTCATTTTACACATGTTATTAATCATGATACAGTGGGAAGAACTGAAAAAAAGAGTTAAGAAGAAAGGTTGTATGGAATGATAAATGAGCAAGCGATCGTAAAAGTTGATCGATTAACAAAGCGAATTGGTTCAAAGACGTTAGTAGAAAATATTAGTTTTGAAGTGGAAAAAGGTGAAGTAGTTGGCTTATTAGGACCAAATGGTGCTGGAAAAACGACATTAATGCGAATGATGGTCGGAATGATTCGTATGACAGAAGGAGAAGTATGGATTGATGGTCAATCTGTAAAACAGCAATTTGAAAAAACTGCTGCGAAAATTGGCGCTGTAATTGAGACACCAGAATTTTATCCTTTCTTAAGCGGCTATGAAAATTTAACATATTTCGGACGAATGAATGGCAATGTGACTGAAGAGCGTATCGATGAAGTTGTGCAACTATTAGGAATGGGACAAGTGATTGACCGTAAAGTAAAAGCATATTCACTCGGTATGAGACAACGTTTAGGAATTGCTCAAGCACTTATACATAATCCAGATGTATTAATACTAGACGAACCAACGAACGGATTAGATCCTAGTGGTATACATGAAATGCGGATGTACATAAAGAAAATTGCACATGAACAAGGAAAAGCTGTTCTTGTCTCTAGTCACTTACTCTCAGAAGTTGAATTAATGTGTGACAGGGTTATTATTATTCAGCATGGAGAATATGTCGCAACACAAAATATTCAAAGTGATAAAAAGGAAGAAACAGAAGAAATACATATACGTGTAGATGATGCGAATAAAGCGGCAGAGGTTTTAGAATACGATGTTTTAGTAAAAGAAAATGAATTAATTATAAACGTGAAAGATCAAGAAATTCCGAATATTCTGCGTATATTGATGGAGAAAAATATTCAAGTTTATCGTGTTTATGAGGAAAGAAAAACGCTAGAAGAGCAGTTTTTAGAATTAACAGGGGGAAAAGATATTGTTTAATTTAGTTTATAACGAGCTGTATAAAATATTTAAGCGAAAGCGAACGATTATTCCTTTTGCAGTTATTGCGGTATTAATTATTGGATTAGGATGGGTTACGGTAAAGTATTTAGAGCCAGAAACAAAAGGGTGGAAAGCGGATTATACAGAACGAACTGTAGAAATTGAGAAAAAGCTCGGCATGAAAAAAGAGGATATTTTAACAGAAAAGTCAGGAGACGAGCTTGTAAAGGAATACCAGCTTAAAATGAAGCATTTAGATACGAATACAGCGCCAGCAAGTAGTTCTCCACTTTCTTTCATGAGAGATACTGGTTTTATTGTTTTTCCTATTTTACTTCCATTTATTCTCGTATATGCGAGTACAATTTTTGCGAATGAATATAGCTGGGGAACATATAAATTTTTAACGATTCGTCCAGCGAGTCGATTTAAAATATTAACAGCAAAATTTTTAGCAATCGTTATATTTGCAGCGTTATTGTTTATATTTAATATGATTTTTTCCGTATTATGTGGGCTGATTATTTATAAATTCCAACAACCAGCTTGGACTGAATTTGTCGTTCAAAATGGAAATATAATAAAACAAAATATTTTCGTAGAAGCAAGTAAATATTATATTTTATCTTGGTTACCAACTCTTGTGTATGCTGCATTTGCCTTTATGATTTCCATCTTAACTAGATCGAGCGGAGGTGCAATCGGGATTTCTCTATTTCTCGCTTTATCAGGGGGAATAGCGCTAATTCCGGCATCAAGATATGAATGGGCGAAATATTTATTACCAGCGAATACAGATTTATATGGGCTGTTAAAGGGTGGAAGCTTTATTGATGGAGTAACATTCCCATTTGCTTCTTGTATGCTTCTTTTATACTTAGCTGTATTTTTAGGGGTTTCCTATACTGCATTTATAAAACGAGATTTAACAGCATAAGCAAAAGCCGTTAAGGGTAACTTAACGGCTTTTTGCTTGTAATAGTTGATGAATAGTTTCTTCGGCTAATAAGGCGAAATAAGCCGCGCTAATAGGCAATGCTTTTTCATCTACTGTAAAAGCTGGATGATGCCATTCATGTGTACCACTTGTTCCCATAAAGACGAATGAACCTGGTATTTCTTGTTGGTAAAAAGAAAAATCTTCTCCTGCCATTGATGGTGTAGGAGAGATAACGTTTAGATTCATTTTCTCTGCAATCTGAATAGAAAGATCAGTGAGTACTTTATCGTTTTGAACAGCAGGAGGACCTGGGTAAAATCGAAATTCTGTTTTTACACCTAGTGCATCAGAAACGCCTTTAATGATACGTTCCATTAATGCCGGAATCTTTTCACGTGTTTCAGCTTGGAATGTACGAACAGTTCCTTCTAATGTAGCTTTTTCAGGAATAACGTTCCATGTATTCCCTGAATGAATGTTTGTTACACTTACGACAGCGTTATGAGAAGAACTAATATTTCGGCTTACAATTGTTTGAAGTGCCATAACGATTTGAGATGATGCAACGATAGGGTCGACGCCGGCATCAGGCACAGCTGCATGTGTCCCAACACCATGAATTTCAATTTCAAATCGATCTACTCCAGCCATTAGTGGACCGTCTTTAATACCGATTGTACCTACTGGTAAATCGGGCTTATTATGCATACCAAACACGGCTTGTACATTCTTTAAATGCCCAGCTTCAACAACTTTACATGCTCCGTTTCCACTTTCTTCAGCAGCTTGGAATATAAAGCGAACCGTTCCGTTAAGTGAAGCTTCTTTTTCTTTTAATAAGTAAGCCGCACCCAACATAGCAGCTGTATGAAAATCATGCCCACAAGCATGCATTTTACCTTGTATTTTTGAAGTGTATGGAAGGTCTGTTTCTTCCTGTATAGGAAGGGCATCGATATCAGCACGAAGCGCTACAATCGGTCCGTTGTTATTACCAGAAATTTCAGCGATAATTCCTGTTTCTAAATTGGAATCAATAATAGTAATGTTAGCTTCTTCTAACCAATTTTTTATCGCTTTTGTCGTTTCAAATTCTTCGTATGATAGTTCTGGGTATTCGTGTAAATGTCGACGAATAGAAATAAGTTTTTCTGTTAATTGATTTGGAATGGATGCCACTTATTATGCCCTCTTTCTTAAGTGAAGTATTTATATTAATTATACAATAATAAAAGAGAGGATTCTCAAATGAAAATCCTCTCTCGTTTATGCTGCCACTTTTTTATGAGTATGTTGTTTTTTATAACGTCCACGCATTGCGTATGCAATTTGCGGGATTGCGATACCGATTAAAATAAGTGATACACCGAACCATTGTGAAGATAGTACAGCTTCTTTTAAAACGAATACAGACATAATTGTTGTAACTGGTAGTTCGGCTGCACCAAGAATAGTCGCTAATCCAGACCCGATTTTTGGAATGCCAATTGTAAAGGCAATAGACGGAATAACGATACTAAATATTCCTAATCCTAAGCCATATTTCCAAAGCCCTTGAGAAATGGCACCGTTCATAATAAATGTTGGCGGGAATACGAGCATTACTAAAGTTAAAGCACCAGCCATTAAAAGAACACCGCGCGGTAATGAAGGCACTTCAACAGCAACTTTTCCGCTCACGAAAATGTATGTTGCGAATGTAACGGCAGATAATAAACCTAAAATGATTCCAGTCGTATCGAAATCACCTGCTGATTTTTCTATTAAACCACTTGATAAAAATGTACCTACAAGTAAGAAAATAACCGAAATAACTTTTTCTCTTGAAGGTAATGTTTTCGTTGCGACTGCTTCAATGATAATCCCAACCCAAACGAACTGGAATAAAAGTATAATTGCAATAGAAGCTGGTACAGTTTTTAATGAAGCGTAATAAAAAATTCCAGTGAAGCTTGCCGATGTTCCTGCAACGAATAAAATTAAGGCTTGTTTTAATGGAACACGGTGTCTAGAAAATAGAAGTGTAATAGTAAGCAAAATAATCCAACCGAACAAATATTGGCTACCAATTACCTCTCCAAGTGAAAATCCTTCTGCATAAGCAAGTTTAACGAAAATAGCTAAAATCCCATAACTACACGCTCCTAATAAAACTAAAAGAGAATAACGAAGCATGAAAAATTCCTCCCATCTATATGAAATTGTTCCGTAACGGACATATATAACTAGAGGGAAGTATACAAAATTAAAAATAAAGGGTCAACTGAAAGAAAAGTGCGACATTTTATAGAATAATAATAAAAGTATGATATTTATGCATAATCTTGAAATTAATAATAATTAAAGTATTGTAAAATCAGCGTTGCATTGTATAAAGACAGCATTTGAAAAAAATATTTTTTCAGGTCGATATGTGTGAAGTTAATTGTAATGTG
This sequence comes from Bacillus sp. NPDC060175, assembly GCF_042728695.1. Lineage (NCBI taxonomy): Bacteria > Bacillati > Bacillota > Bacilli > Caryophanales > Bacillaceae > Bacillus > Bacillus sp. NPDC060175. Next base: position 70,983 of record NZ_JBHWYR010000017.1, on the reverse strand, counting down.
CTAAGTATTTGAGAAACTGTGAAACCTTTGTTATGTTAGTAACAACTAGAAAGAGCTTCATAATTCAATTGAGATTGTTCTATATAATAGAAGGAAATAAAAACGTTTTATTAGAAACTGTTTGAAAGGGTAGTTTTTCTTATTATGACGTTGTTAAAGTGAGTTCACGAATTGTTCATAGTATTTTTATGTGTTTTTGCTACAATATGTAAGGAGAGGAGTGGAATCATGCAAGATATTAGTATTTTTTTAGCGTTTGGCGCTGGATTTTTATCATTTATTTCCCCATGTTGCTTACCGCTTTACCCTGCATTTTTATCATACATAACAGGTATGTCGGTTTCTGAATTGAAAGAAGAAAATGCAATGCTTCGCAAAAGAAGTATGATACATACAGCGTTTTTCTTACTTGGTTTTTCAATTATTTTTATTGCAATTGGATTTGGTACAAGTTTTATCGGAGGAATCTTTACGGATTATAAAGATTTAATTAGACAGTTAGGTGGTATATTTATCATCGTGTTCGGTCTTATTATTGTCGGTGTATTTAAGCCGAAGTTTCTAATGCAAGATCGTAAATTTACTTTCAAAAACCGTCCGAGTGGTTATTTTGGTTCAGTTTTAATTGGATTGGCATTTGCTGCAGGGTGGACACCATGTACTGGACCTATTTTAGTGTCTGTAATTGGATTAGCTGCAACAAATCCAGAATCGGCAATGATTTATATGATTGCTTACATACTTGGATTTGCGATTCCCTTTTTCATACTTTCATTCTTTATTACGAAAATGTCTTGGATTAAAAGAAATAGTATGGCGTTCATGAAAGTCGGAGGATACATTATGATTGTTATGGGTATCTTCTTATACTTTAATTGGATGACGAAAATTATCGTATATTTCTCAAGTTTATTTGGTGGTTTTACCGGTTTTTAGTATTATTCTGTGAAAATGTTGGAAATACTAACGGAAAAGCATATAATGAAAGTATATTTTGCATATAGCCACAAAAAAGGATGAGAAAATATGAACATAGTTCTTTTATCAAGTATCGTTGCTGTTTGTATGGCTGTCGGTGCGATGTTTATTCGTTTAAAAGCAGCTAAGAAACCCGCAACATTGAAAAAAATTATACTTCCACCATTTTTTATGAGCACGGGAGCATTGATGTATGTTTTTCCTGAATTCCGATTAACTCCAGCAGAAATGTTAGAAGCTATTGGCGTTGGTTTGTTTTTCTCTATTTTTCTTATTAAAACATCTAAATTTGAAATTAGAGGGCAAGAGATTTATTTGAAGCGTTCAAAAGCATTTGTTTTTATATTAATTGGATTACTTGTAGTGCGAATTGTATTTAAAACATACTTAAGCCAATCTCTTGATTTAGGACAACTTAGTGGCATGTTCTTCTTACTTGCGTTTGCGATGATTGTGTCATGGAGAATTGCGATGTACCGTTCCTTTACGAAATTACAGAAGGAAATGGAAAAAGAAGACGGTTTTTATAATGAAAAAGATATGAAACTAACTTAAAACTGTATATGTATAAAATAAAAAGACAGCGTCAAAGACGCTGTCTTTTTATTGGTATTGTTAACATCTTCTGTCCCAACCACGACGTATAAAACGTTTACCATTGATGTTAACTTGTTGAAAATAGGGGAAAAAATGAAGATTATTTTGCAAGTAAAGTTTTATAATTCGAATAATCAATTTCTTTTTCTTGCAATTTTTTAACTAAAAATTTATGATCGCGCTTCGGTGTGGCAACGATATATCCTTGTATAATTAAATCTTGTGTAATTTTTGAAGCGTTTTCCTTTATTGCAAGTTCCCCAATTTTACCAGCAATTTTTGATTTAGCAACATCACGAAATAGTTCAGGAACAGGGCTTACGAGTTCTTCTAATAATTGTTTCTGCTCGTTATCCCATAAGTGTCGTGTTTGATCAATGTAGTGTGCTTCCCAATCTAAGATAGACATACCGTCTTCTTTTGGTAATCGTTTTAAAAATTTTCTGAACATAAAGTATCCACCGATAGACATAAGCCCTAATAAAATGACAGTCCATAATACAATGAACCAACTGAACCATCCTTCGAGCAAGCGTACCCCCCCTTAATGATTGTGGTTTTCTTTTATTCATATTATAAACAGTGAGATTCATAGAAAGCAAGAACGCTTGGTCAATTTGACCAAGCGTTGTAGTTTAAACGAAGTATAGTTGTTCAACACGTAAAATATCATTTTCATCTTCTACATATTCAATGATAAGGGTGCCAACTTTACGATCTTTATCTTCAGTTGTGAAAATAGAGTAAGAAGTAAAACGTTTTGTTGATAGGCCGCTTATATGTGTAGGTAAAGAAATGTAGTCGTTATCGCGGAAGAATTCCATCAGTTCAATATCTTCAAATTCTTTTCGGTCAACTTGTTTATTTGTATAGCGGCGTTGAAGTTGTTTTAACGATGCATTCCAAGAAATTGCTTTTGTGTCGTATACCATTGTTCTATCCCCTTACTGTATGTAATTATTAAGAACATACGTTCCATGTTAGTATACTCTTTTTATAAGAAAAGTGGAAGCAAAAAATAATGTAAGCTTGGAAACCCAAGCTTACATAAAAAATGCGTTCATAATCATCTCTATTTTTCATTATAAGTCAGATGGGAATAGGAAACAAGATGGTAAGTATTTTGTTGATGGTTTTCAAAATTCTGTATATTATAAAAGTAACTTACAATAGTGAAAAGGAATGATCGGTATGACTTACATAGTTTCACTTCAAGGACCGATGGCAAGTGGGAAAACGACATTAGCAAAAAGATTAGAGAAGAGAGGACATTCGATTATATATGAAAACCCTTATCAAATTGTAGAAAAGCGGAAAGAATTAAATTTGGATATTTACACAAAAGACGGGTTTATTACAAATCAAAAAATGTTTATTGAAGCAAAAATAAAAGAGTTTCAAAATGTAAAGGAATCGATTGTTATTTTTGATCGTGGACCAGAAGATATTGAATTTTATACAATTTTTTATCCGAAACTTATTGGGGAAGATTGGGATATAGAAATAGGATTGAAAGAAGAACTATATAAATTAAGAGAGTGCCGTTCGGATGCAATTTTTTATTTAGATGTTTCGAAAGAGAGTTTGTATGATAGAAAAAATAATGATAGGGCAAGAAATCGTAGTACATTTGAGGAACAATTTAAATTAGTAGAAACTGAAAAAGAATGGTATAAACAATTTCCTGTAGCTTATGTGGACACAAATACATTATCAGTGAACGAATTAGAAATATATTTTATGGAATGGTTAAGGGGGAAAGGAATATGAAAAAAATACTTTTATTCGTATACCCAACATTTGCAGAGTTTGAAATTACGGTAGCAACGGCAATGTTGAAAAATGAATATGAAATCATTACAGCGGGAGTGACGAAGGAAACTGTTATAAGTGAAACTGGCTTGCGAGTACAGCCGCACATAGAATTAAATGAAACTTGTGTAGAAGAATATGAAGGAATTATTATTCCGGGTGGAGATGCAATACATATGAAAGAGGCAGAATTGCTCTTCTCAGTTATTCGTCAATTTTCTGAGAAAGAAAAATTAGTGGCAGCGATTTGTGCCGGACCGTATGCGTTAGCAAGGGCAGGTTTATTCAAAGAAATTTCTTATACAGTGACCATAGATTATCAAAAATTAGATTGTTTTCCAGTAGAAAACTTTGTGTATGAAGAAGTTGTACAGCAATCACATATTATTACGGCGCAAGGACATGCATTTGTGCCATTTGGAATAGCAATTGCTTCTTATTTTGGAGTAGCGAACGAACATAATATAAATTTTTATAGTGGTAAGGGTAATGTGGTAATGGAGAAGCTTTTACCTGAAAACGTGTAAAAGCTAGCATTTGCTAGCTTTTTTCTTTTTTACATCGATAAATCGCTAACGTTTTCGGATCGCGCCATATACCGTTGTGAAGTGATAATTCACTTTCTATCTCTTCTTTTAGCCATTCCTTCATTTCGGTGTGAAGATATATATTATCAGGTATATTTAGTGACGGAAACATGCTAGAAATATAGTCTACAATCGGAGTAGCATGATGGAAAACGAGTGCATTATGAATAATTGTTTCTTCAACAGTTGGAAAAACAGATTGTAATAGTTCTTTTCCATTTTCTGAACAAAATGGAGAAGCTGCCGGTGATGTTTTTGGTAAATCAAATGCGACTAACATTTTGTTACACATTTCATCCATACGAGGTAATGAAACTTTAGAATTTGTTGTAGCTAAAAGGGCGCCGCCAGGACGAATTATCTTATGGAATCCTTGAATAGTTTTTTCGACATCTTTCATGTGGTATAACATATGCCTTGCGATTACCCAATCATAACAATTAGCTTCGAAAGGAAGTTTACTAGCATCACCGAGTTTCCATTCAATCATATTATTCGTTATAGCAGCTTCAGAAAGCATAGTTTCCGATTGATCAAAACCGGTTAGATATCCTTTATGACCATTAGTTTGCAAAAGGGAAAGAAATTTTCCGTTAGCACACCCGACCTCTAATATTTTTTCTTCTCCTTGGAGTTGTAAATGTTCAATGACGACTTCATCTATATTCACTTGTTTTTCTTCGTAATGTTTATGCGTATCGATACGTGTTTGTAAATGGTCACTAACGTTGTATTGGCGTTTTACATCATTCATTTTTTCACATTCCACCTTTATGCAAAATTGCTGAATCGCATGTGTTAATACGTCTGTTTTATTTAAACCTTCGTAATGGAGTGCTGATTCAAATCTTTCAAGAAATTTTTCTTCAATTCGAAAATGAATATCTTTTCGCTTCGCCACTGAAATCTCGCTCCTTTGCATCTGTTAGTGAGACTATAGCACGTCTGAAAAAAATCTGTAAATAAATTGTGTACACAAGTATGAGAGGGATAAAAAATTACTTGAATAATATTTTAAACTATTGACGATTTAACCGTTTTCATATATTCTTAAATTAAGTAATATTCAAATAATTCAAAAGAAATGAGAGAGTCACATGCTTCTTCAAGGAACACATCGAATTGGTCGTATGGCCATGCTGTTGGCACTTGCGGATGAGAATGAAAGTCCCGTATTATCTATTCCAAAAGGTTGGAAATATTGTACTGGGAAAGTTGGTTCTATGAATTCGCAAAAAGTAGTAGCAGCAATGGAAACAGCGGCTAAGAGCAACCGAGTTATTGAAACAGATGTTTACAGAGAAACACATGCACTTTATCATGCAATTATGGAAGCTTTGTACGGAGTGACGAGAGGTCAAATTCAGTTAGCAGACGTTCTTCGTACAGTAGGACTTCGCTTTGCGATTGTGCGCGGTACACCATACGATGGAAAAAAAGAAGGCGAATGGGTTGCTGTTGCACTTTATGGAACGATTGGTGCACCTGTAAAAGGATCTGAGCATGAGGCGATTGGTTTAGGAATTAATCACATATGATTTGCCCATAGTCTATTAGTTAGAAGGGGGCCTTATTTTTTAGGACAGAAGTCTGTCTTAAAAAGATAAGGTCCCCTTTTGCCTTTATAAGGAGGAAAAAGAATGATTACGTTAACAGGACACACATTGACAGTTGAAGAAATGAAGAGGTTGTTACTTGAAGGTGAAGGTGTAACAGCTTGCCCAACTAGTATGCAAAAGGTAGCAGAGTGCCGCGAAGTAGTTGAGAAAATCGTAGAAGACGGAAAAGTTGTTTACGGTATTACAACGGGATTTGGAAAGTTTAGTGATGTGCTTATTCAAAAAGATGATGTAAAGGCACTTCAGCATAATTTAATTCAGTCACATGCGTGTGGAATAGGCGATCCATTCCCGGAAGAAGTATCACGCGGTATGTTAATTTTACGAGCTAATACGATGTTAAAAGGAGTATCGGGTGTTAGACCACTTGTTGTAAATATGCTTCTTGAGTTTGTAAATCGTAAAATTCATCCAGTCGTTCCGCAACAAGGATCACTAGGAGCGAGCGGTGATTTAGCACCTTTATCTCATCTTGCTCTCGTTTTATTAGGGGAAGGTGAAGTGTTCTACAAAGGAAAACGAGTTCACGCGATGGTCGCTCTTACAGAAGAAGGACTTGAACCTATTGAACTTGAAGCAAAAGAAGGTCTTGCGTTAATCAATGGTACACAGGCGATGACAGCGCAAGGAGTTCTTTCTTATATAGAAGCTGAAGCAACGGCTTATCAATCTGAATTAATCGCTTCTATGACAATTGAGGGATTGCGCGGCATTATTGATGCATTTGATGAAAATGTTCATAAAGCGCGTGGTTATAAAGAGCAAGTCGAAGTGGCAAGCAGAATTCGTGATATTCTTCATGATAGTAAACTTGTGACAAAACAAGGAGAACTTCGTGTACAAGATGCATATTCACTTCGTTGTATCCCGCAAGTTCACGGTGCTTCTTGGCAAGTTTTAAATTATGTGAAAGAAAAATTAGAAATTGAAATGAATGCAGCAACAGATAATCCACTTATTTTTGATGGCGGGGAAAAAGTAATTTCTGGTGGTAATTTCCACGGACAACCAATTGCATTTGCAATGGACTTCTTAAAAGTAGGAATGGCGGAGCTTGCAAATATTTCAGAGCGCCGTATTGAACGCCTAGTAAATCCGCAATTAAATGATTTACCACCATTTTTAAGTCCAGAACCAGGACTTCAGTCAGGTGCAATGATTATGCAATATGCAGCGGCATCACTTGTTTCTGAAAATAAAACGTTAGCACATCCGGCGAGTGTAGATTCAATTCCGTCGTCAGCTAACCAAGAAGATCACGTAAGTATGGGAACAATCGCTTCACGTCATGCACATCAAATTATTCAAAATGCAAGACGCGTTCTTGCAATTGAGATGATCTGTGCGATGCAAGCAGCAGAATATCGCGGGATTGAAAACATGAGTACAGTTACGAAGGGCTTCTATCATCAAGGTCGTCAGCAAGTGCCTTCTATTACAAATGACCGTATATTCTCAACGGATATCGAAAATATCACGCATTGGTTAAAAACGAACTATTCAATAAAGGAAAGATTGGATGTAAATGCAGCACTATAAAACGAGAAAAGGGAGAGATTGAAATGGAAAAAGTACAACAAACAATTCGTGCGGCAAGAGGTACTGAGTTACAAACGAAAGGATGGGTTCAAGAAGCTGCACTTCGAATGTTAATGAACAATTTAGACCCTGAAGTAGCTGAAAAACCAGAAGAATTAGTTGTATACGGAGGAATTGGCCGTGCAGCTCGTAATTGGGAAAGCTACCATGCGATTGTTGATTCATTAAAAACGTTAGAAAGCGATGAAACGTTACTTGTTCAATCAGGAAAACCAGTTGCAATTTTTAAATCGCATGAAGATGCGCCTCGCGTTCTTTTAGCGAACTCAAACTTAGTACCAAAATGGGCGAACTGGGATCACTTCCGTGAACTAGAGAAAAAAGGCCTAATGATGTACGGACAAATGACAGCGGGTAGCTGGATTTACATTGGAACACAAGGGATTTTACAAGGAACATATGAAACATTTGGTGAAGCGGCACGTCAACATTTCGATGGTTCATTAAAAGGCACAGTAACACTTACTGCTGGTTTAGGTGGCATGGGTGGCGCACAACCTCTTGCTGTAACGATGAACGGCGGTGTTGTAATTGCTATTGATGTAGATAAGCGTAGTATCGATCGTCGTATTGAAAAGAGATATTGTGATAAGTATACAGAATCATTAGAAGAAGCACTGGCTATTGCAAACGAGTATAAAGAGAAGAAAGAGCCTATTTCAATTGGATTATTAGGTAATGCAGCAGAAATTTTACCTGAGTTAGTAAACCGTAATATTATCCCTGACTTAGTTACGGATCAAACTTCTGCACATGATCCATTAAACGGCTATATTCCAGTAGGTTACACAGTAGAAGAAGCATCGAAGCTTCGTGAAGAAGATCCAGAACGTTACGTACAATTATCAAAAGAAAGTATGAAAAAACATGTAGAAGCAATGCTTGCAATGCAAGAAAAAGGTGCGATTACATTTGATTATGGAAATAACATTCGCCAAGTTGCTTTCGATGAAGGATTAAAAAATGCTTTCGATTTCCCAGGATTCGTTCCAGCATTTATCCGTCCATTATTCTGTGAAGGAAAAGGACCATTCCGCTGGGTAGCACTTTCTGGTGACCCAGAAGATATTTATAAAACAGACGAAGTTATTTTACGCGAGTTTGCGGATAATGAGCATTTATGTAATTGGATTCGTATGGCACGTCAGCAAGTTGAGTTCCAAGGTCTTCCATCACGCATTTGTTGGCTTGGTTATGGCGAGCGTGCAAAATTTGGCCGCATTATTAATGAAATGGTGGCTAATGGTGAATTATCAGCACCGATCGTTATCGGCCGTGACCATTTAGATTGCGGATCAGTAGCATCTCCAAACCGTGAAACAGAATCTATGAAAGACGGCAGTGATGCAGTAGCAGACTGGCCAATTTTAAATGCATTAATCAACAGTGTAAACGGTGCAAGCTGGGTGTCTGTTCACCACGGTGGTGGCGTTGGTATGGGTTATTCACTTCACGCTGGAATGGTTATCGTTGCAGATGGAACAGAAGCAGCGGCAAAACGTATTGAACGCGTATTAACTTCTGACCCTGGTATGGGTGTTGTTCGTCACGTTGATGCAGGCTATGACTTAGCGGTTCAAACTGCGAAAGAAAAAGGCGTTAACATTCCAATGATGAAATAAGGAGGAAGAAACATGCTGGACACTTTACTAATAAATATTGGTCAATTACTAACAATGGATCAAGAAGATGGCTTGTTAAGACGGGAAGCGATGAACACGCTTCCTGTTATTGAAAACGGTGCGGTTGGAATCGAAAACGGCGTAATTACTTTCGTTGGAACAGCGGAAGAAGCAAAAGGATTACAATCGAAAGAGGTTATTGATTGCGGCGGGAAAATGGTTTCTCCTGGTCTTGTTGATCCGCATACTCATCTTGTATTTGGTGGATCTCGTGAAAATGAAATCGCGCTGAAGTTACAGGGAGTGCCGTACTTGGAAATTTTAGAACAAGGCGGAGGTATTCTTTCAACTGTAAATGCAACGAAACAAGCATCGAAAGAAGAACTTGTTCAAAAAGCGAAATTTCATTTAGACCGTATGCTATCTTTCGGTGTAACAACCGTAGAAGCGAAGAGTGGTTACGGGTTAGATGATGAGACGGAATGGAAACAATTAGAGGCAACTGCACAATTACAAAAAGAGCATTCAATTGATTTAGTTTCAACATTTTTAGGTGCTCATGCAGTTCCGAAAGAGTATAAAGGAAGATCGAAAGAATTTTTACAATGGATGCTAGATCTATTACCAGAAATGAAAGAGAAGCAACTAGCTGAGTTCGTTGACATTTTCTGTGAAACAGGTGTGTTCTCTGTAGAAGAAGCAAAAGAATTTTTATTAAAAGCGAAAGAGCTTGGTTTTGATGTGAAAATTCATGCGGATGAAATCGACCCTCTTGGTGGTGCGGAAGCAGCGGCTGAAATTGGTGCAGCATCAGCGGACCATTTGGTTGGCGCTTCTGATAAAGGAATTGAAATGCTTGCAAGCTCTAATACAGTAGCGACTTTATTACCAGGAACAACTTTCTATTTAAATAAAGAAAGTTTCGCACGCGGCCGCAAAATGATCGATGAAGGTGTTGCTGTTGCTTTAGCTACAGACTTTAACCCAGGAAGCTGTCCAACTGAAAACATTCAGCTCATTATGAGTATTGCAATGCTGAAACTAAAAATGACACCAGAAGAAGTCTGGAATGCGGTAACAGTTAACTCATCTTATGCCATTAATCGAGGCGATGTAGCTGGGAAAATTAGAGTTGGTCGTAAGGCGGATTTAGTTTTATGGGATGCTTATAATTACGCTTACGTACCGTACCATTACGGCGTAAGTCATGTAAATACAGTATGGAAGAATGGTAATATCGCATATACAAGAGGTGAACAATCGTGGAGCACGGCCACTATTTAAAGAAAAATGCAAAGTTTATCGATCGCGAAGTAACGAAATGGAGCGAAATGATTAAAGATTGGGAGGAAGGGGAGGAAATATTCGGTGCTGCCTTAATTGGAGCACCCCTTTCTAAACCATCTATTAGTCATTCAGGAGCATGTTTTGCACCAAAAACAATTCGTTCAATGTTAGATGCATATAGCACGTACGCAATTACAGAAGAACATGATATGAAAGAAAGTGTTATTCATGATTGCGGTGATATTACGATGCATGTGACAGATATAAAAGAGAGTCATAACCGAATTGCGAAAACAGTTGGTCACTTGACGAAAGTAAATCCGAAAATGATACCAATCGTTCTTGGTGGTGACCACTCGATTAGTTTTCCGAGTGTAACTGGTTTTGCAAATAGTAAAGGGAAGGTCGGTATTATTCAATTTGATGCCCATCATGATTTACGTAATTTAGATGATGGTGGTCCATCAAATGGTACACCGTTCCGTAGTTTACTAGAAAATGATGTGATTACAGGAAAACAACTCGTTCAAATTGGGATTCGTAATTTTTCAAATGCACGAGCGTACCATGAATATGCAAAAGAGCATGGCGTGACAGTGTATACAATGAAAGATGTAAGAGAGCGAGAAATAAAAGATCTTATTTCAGAAAGTATTGAAGTATTAAGAAAACAAGGTGTGACTTCTATTTATATTTCTCTTGATATGGACGTATTAGACCAAGCGTTTGCGCCAGGCTGTCCAGCAATCGGTCCTGGTGGAATGGATAGTACAACTTTACTTGATGCAATTGAATTCCTTGGTAAAGAGCCACTCGTTCAAGGGATGGATATAGTAGAAATTGATCCAACTCTTGATTTTAGGGATATGACGAGTAGAGTAGCTGCGCAAGTGATTATGAGTTTTCTTTTAGCGCGAGAAACGATTAGTAAACAGGTTAGTATATAAGCGAAGAATCGTGTGTGTGAAGTTTTGAAGTAACCGTTTTTGTCTTTCATGTTGCACATTATATAAAAACACATCGCTACTTATATGTAGTGATGTGTTTTTTGTTTTACAAGGTATATAAAATTGGAGGAAATGGGTGTGGAAAGGTAACAAAAATGCGGGTTTTTAAGTGTTTCTGTACAGATTGAATTTTTATGCGTAAATAAATTGACATGGAAAATATTTTTGTGATATTATAAAAATTTTGCTAAAAAAATAAATGTGTGTTAAGATTGAGAAGGTTACCATATATGGAGGTGGATTATTTGTTTCAAATTGGCGATAACATCGTTTATCCAATGCACGGAGCAGGTATAATTAAAGCCATAGAAGAAAAGGAAATCTCAGGAGAAAAAAGACAGTATTATGTTATAAAAATGTCGGCTAGTAATATGGAAGTAATGATTCCTATGGGGAAAATATTGAGTTCAAATATACGACCAGTCACAGATATAAAGGCATTAACAAACATAATAGATATTTTTCAGCACGGGGAATCAGATAGATTACTGACGTGGAAACAAAGGTATAAATTGAATACAGATAAAATAAAAACGGGTAAAATACAAGAAGGTGCTGAAGTTGTACGTGATTTATTACGTATGCAGAAAGAAAAAGCACTTAATGCAAGCGAAAAGAAAATGTTAGATAATGCACATGAATTTTTGATTAGTGAACTGGGATTAATTGAAGGTATCACAGAAAATCAAATAAAAAGCTTTTGTTAAGATTCATTGTAGATAATGTATTACATCCCAAAAAAGATCTTGAATTTTTTGGGAATATAATTATAGAAAATCAATCATTTCAAAAACATTCAACTCTTTCAAACCACTTTTAAAGCATTAACCCCTTTTGTTATTACTACAATTTAATCCATTTTTATTTTTTAATTTCTTTTACGAATGTTCGAAGTTTAATTCAATACTTCGATAAAATAGTTACTTGATTTTTGCAATCCTGATTCACACTGGCACGGACAAGGAGCCGTAAGGATGAAAGAGAGGTAGGGCTTTCATTGTTTTAGGTATATAAGTTTTTATTTTTAGAAGAATACTGAGCCACTCTCATTTCTATTGTTAAGAGATTTTCCATATGTGAGGAGATAATAATTGTTTATTTTCTTTATGTAAAAGAGATAAACGAATTGTTAGCCTTATATGGTCAACTAAGAAAGGTTTCCTAATTAGGAAACCTTTTTAATTTTTGTTTTTATCATTCTGTTTGTTTAATATTCGAATGTTTAATGGTAAAGACGTATAAATTGACGTTACTATTTAAAAGTAAGTATGATGCGATTATAGTAAGTTTTTTATAAGGGGGAAGAAAAATGACAAGTTCAAACGATAAAGCAGCAAATATTTATGCAGGAACAAATATAAATAATTGGGGATCTTTTGAAAACACCGATGAAACGAAGCTGTTTGATCCGATTCAAATTGGATCTTGGTCTCTTCACAATCGCATAGCGATGGCACCGATGACGAGATGTTTTGCAAATAATGAGACTGGGGTAGTTGGTACTGATGTAGTAGAGTATTATCGAAAGCGTGCTGCTGATGGGATTGGATTAATTATTACAGAAGGAATTGTCATTAGCCCGAGAGCAAAAGGGAATCCGGGAGTGCCAGGTATTTATACACAAGCGCAAATTGATTCTTGGAAACCTGTTACAGAGGCAGTACATAAAGAAGGCGGAACGATTATTGCTCAAATATGGCATGTTGGACGTATGAGTCATCACGAAATAATTGGCGGTCAAATGCCACAAGCGCCGTCTGCTATTGCTGCGGAGGGTAATGTTCCGCGTTTTCGTAAACCATTTGATACTCCAGAAGCAATGACGTTAGAAGAAATAAAAGAAGTTATCGGTCAATATGCACAAGCTGCAAAAAACGCAATCGAAGCTGGATTTGATGGAGTAGAAATTCATGGTGCACACGGGTATTTAATTGATCAATTTACTTATGAATTTGCAAATAAGCGCACAGATAAATATGGTGGTGATTTAAAGCAAAGGTTAACATTTATGAAAGAAGTAACCGCGGCTGTAATAGAGGCAGTTGGAGCTGATAAAACACTTCTTCGCTTCTCTGCATTTAAAGGTGATAATCCTGCTTATATGTGGGAAAATCCAGAGCTTGCGATTGAAACGTTCGTAAATATGTTCAAAGAAGTTGGATTAACGATGATCCATCCGTCAACGATGAATTATACGCAAGTTATTACTGATGGAAAGAATTTTCATCAATTAGTAAGAAAATATTGGGATGGTACTGTCTTTGGAGTAGGTAATTTGAATCCGAAAGAGGCAGAAGAAGCATTGCAAGAAGGAACAATTGATGTAGCGGCGTTCGGAAGACCATTAATCGCTAACCCAGATTTTGTTCAGCGAATTAAAAATGCTGAAAGTTTAGTTGAATATGACGCGAAAGAGCATCTTGCTACGTTAGTGTGAATAAGGATAAAAGGAGAACACATGGAGTGTTCTCTTTTTATTATGGAATTTCATATATAGGGGGAAGCGGAATGAGTGAAGCGCTACTCGTTATTATTAGTATATTGCTCTTTTTGATGCTACTTTTAATTGTCTTTTTTATCATTACATTTTTTATTAAAAAACGGACGCATCATTCTATATTAAAACTGCATCCATACTTAGGTAGAATGCGCTATTTACTCGAAAAAATAGGTCCAGAATTTCGGCAATATTGGTTTGATCATGATACTGACGGAAAGCCTTTTTCGCGCTACGATTTTCAAAGTGTTATGTTTCTAGCAAAATACCGTTCGGAAATACTTGGTTTTGGATCAAAACGGGATTTTGAGGAATCTGGCTATTATATTGCTAATACATTATTCCCCACATTAACAGATGAATTAAGTGTGAATCTCACGCAAGAACGTGAGGGAAAAAAGTATATGATTCATAAAGAAGGGTTATTTTCAAGAAGAGAAAAATTGACAGCGGATACAACAAACCTTTGGTTGTATGAAGAAGATGATGCAATTATAGTCGGCGAAAATCGTAAATATCCATGGAAACTGTATGGGATGTTTGGAGCGTCAGCGACATCTTACGGTGCGATTGGAGAAAATTATATTTTATCAGCTGGGTTTGGTGCAAAAATGGCAGGTGGTTCGTGGATTAATACTGGGGAAGGGGGCGTAATTCCGGAACATTTACATACGGGTTCGAATATCGTTGCGCAAATTGGTCCAGGATTATTCGGATACCGTGACGAGGACGGGAATTTTTCGATGAAGGAATTTATGGAGAAGGCGAAAGAAAGTAATATTAAAGCGTTTGAATTGAAATTTGGGCAAGGAGCAAAAATACGTGGTGGTCATTTGGAAGGACAGAAGGTAAATGAGAAAATCGCTTCCGTTCGGAAAGTACGAGAAGGTGAAACGATTAATTCGCCAAATCGATTCTCATTTATTAATAGTGCGGCAGAGGCTTTATATTTTATTCAAGATTTGCAAGAAAACGGTGGTAAACCAGTGGGCATGAAAATTGTAATTGGTCAACAGAAGCCTTTGGAAGATTTATTAAAAGCAATGAAAGAATTAAACATCTATCCAGATTTTATTACAATCGACGGTTCAGAAGGTGGATCAGGTGCAACGTATAAATCGATGGCAGATAGTATGGGGCTACCGCTTATACCGGCATTACTTACATTTATTGATACGGCGAATCATTACGGTGTTCGGGATAAATTAAAGGTGTTTGCCTCAGGGAAATTAATCACACCAGATAAAGTAGCGATTGCTTTAGCTATCGGTGCAGATGCCGTAAATTCAGCACGCGGCTTCATGATGGCAAGTGGCTGTATTATGGCGCTTCAATGTAATTCAGGGCAATGCCCATCGGGTGTTGCAACTACGAATCCGCACTACCAAAAAGCGTTAGATCCGTATGAGAAGAAATGGAGGGTAATGAACTATATTATTAGTATGAGATATAGTTTGTTTTCATTAGCGGCAGCGGCGGGAGAAAAGAGCCCGCGCCATTTAACGAGAGAGCATATTGTGTTTAAAGATGAAAGGGGAAAAATTGTTCCGCTATCGGAGCTGTTCCCTACAGTAAATCAAAAATAAAATATATGTGTTAAAAGTCATACGTTGGTATGACTTTTTTATTCGATAATAAAGTTAATCAAGAGAAGAATAATTTAAATAAGTAACTTATTGACAATGAAAAATAAGTTACTTATAATAAATCTTGAGTTCGAGATAAATCGTATTCTAAATAAAGATTTATTATGAGTATAAATCGAACAAATATTTTTTTGTAAATTATCTCGAATTCGAGATAAAATTATAATGGCGGATTTTACTTTGTAGTATGGACAAAATGAATAATGAATTGTAGTGTATAAACAGTTTTTTATAACGAAATAAAAAAGGAGTGGGTGAAATGGAAAAGAAAACAATGGGGATACATCATATTACAGCAATTGTAGGGCATCCACAAGAAAATGTAGACTTTTATGCTGGTGTATTAGGGTTACGTTTAGTGAAACAAACAGTGAATTTTGATGATCCAGGTACGTACCATCTTTATTTTGGTAATGAAGGAGGAAAACCTGGAACAATTATTACGTTTTTCCCATGGGCAGGTGCTCGCCAAGGAATTATTGGAGATGGTCAAGTAGGAATTACTTCATATGTCGTACCAAAAGGTGCAATGGAGTTTTGGGAAAATAGACTAGAAAAGTTTGATGTTTCATATACAAAGATGACTCGATTTTGGGAGCAGTATTTAGAATTTGATGATCCACATGGTTTGCATATAGAATTAGTTGAAAGAGAAGAAGGCGAATTAAATAATTGGAATTTTGGAGAAGTTACGCCAGAAGTAGCAATTAAAGGATTTGGCGGTGCTGTTCTTTTATCGGTACAACCTCAAAAAACTGCTGAATTGTTAGAACACGTTATGGGTCTTGAGAAAATTGGAGAAGAGGGTGAATTTGTTCGATTCCGTTCTTCTGCTGATATTGGAAATATTATTGATTTAAAATTATCAACAATCGGACGCGGTCAGATGGGCGTTGGTACAGTTCATCATATTGCTTGGAGAGCGAGCGACGATGCTGATCAACTAGATTGGAGAGAACATGTATCTCGCTTTGGGTACGGTGTAACTCCTGTGCAAGATCGAAATTATTTTAATGCGATTTATTTTAGAGAACACGGGGAAATTTTATTTGAAATTGCGACAGATCCTCCTGGCTTTGCTCATGACGAATCTGTAGAGACGATGGGTGAGGATTTAAAGTTACCGGAGCAATATGAACCAAATAGAAAACAGATTGAACAAACGCTCTTACCATTTGAAGTGAGAAATTTAGACTAAAGTGATTGAAAGGGGAAGAGGATTATGATGAAACATGTTTTTCAAAAAGGAAAAGATACATCAAAACCAGTGTTGTTATTACTTCATGGTACAGGTGGTAATGAATTAGATTTATTACCACTTGCAGAAAGAATTGATCCAGAAGCTTCTGTATTAAGTGTTAGGGGAAATGTATTAGAAAATGGCATGCCACGTTTCTTCCGTAGATTAGCAGAAGGTATTTTTGATGAAGAAGATTTAATTTTCCGTACGAATGAATTAAATGAATTTTTAAATGAAGCGGCAAAAACATATGAATTTGACAGAGATAATATCGTAGCTGTTGGGTATTCAAATGGAGCAAATATTGCAGCGAGTTTATTATTCCATTATGAAAATGCCTTAAAAGGTGCCATTCTTCATCATCCAATGGTCCCAAGAAGAGGGATAGAACTTCCTAATTTAGTAGAGAAAGCAGTGTTTATTGCTGCTGGAACAAATGATCCAATTTGTTCACCTTCTGAGTCAGAGGAATTGAAGATGCTATTAGAAAATGCAAACGCTAATGTAACAATGCATTGGGAAAATAGAGGACATCAATTAACGATGAATGAAGTAGAGAAGGCAACAGAATGGTATGGAAAAATATTTTCACGTGCATAAATAGTAGACTAAATCGAGTATAAAATCACGAAGATTTTATACTCGATTTTTTTGTTGCAATTTAAGGAATTAAAAGAGAATAGGAAAGTTATGTTAAAATATAAAGAAAAGCAAAGGGGTTCCTGTTTTGTTAATGAGCAGGGGTGTAGAATAATTGGCACTTTGTTTTAAGTGTGTCGATTTTTCTAATAATGAGGGGGAAACTATTAGATGTCAAACTACGAAAATGAAGAAATGCTAACGGGAGGGAATGTCTCAAACGTATATCGTTCGGAAGATACTGTTCGACGAGAATTAAAGCAAGGCAGTACCAAAATTCATAAGCTATTAAATCATTTGGAAAACAAAGGTTTTAGTTATGCACCAAAGTTTTTAGGTATTGATGATAAAGATAGAGAGATATTATCATTTATTGAAGGAGAAGCTGGTAATTATCCTTTAAAAAAGTATATGTGGTCTAATGATGTTTTAAAAGAAATAGCGAAGATGCTCCGTCTTTATCATGATGCTGTGAGTGATTTCCCGTTATCAGATGATTGGAAACCGATGGATAATACTCCAAATAAAATAGAGGTTGTATGCCACAATGATTTTGCAATATACAACATTATTTTTAATAACGAAAAACCAGTAGGTATTATTGATTTTGATGTTGCTGGTCCTGGACCAAGACTTTGGGACATAGCCTATACTCTTTACACTTGTGTCCCATTAAGTAGAGTTTATTATAAGGAAACAGGTGAGGCAGTTTATTATAGTTCATTACAGCATGCGGATCGTATAAAGCAAAGGGTTAAATTGTTTTTTGAATCTTACGGTGGGGGTATGGAAGAAGATTATCTGGAGATGGTATTGCTACGATTAGAGGGGTTATGTGAATATATGAAAAGAAAAGCTAAAGAAGGCGATATGAACTTCAAAAAAATGATAGATGAAGGACACCTTGACCATTATGAAAACGATATTAAATTCATTCGTGAACATGGAAGAGAATGGATGTAATGAAATACGTTTTATACAAAAATAAAGCTCAGAGTCATATAGGGACTTTGAGCTTTTTAGTGTAGATGTATAGTTACGAGTTTGTTACAGGATGAGCTGTAGCAATCGGTAATTGGATATCGACAGTTGTTCCTATGTTTAATTCACTGGAAATGAATAATTTTCCGTGATGCTCTTGAATGATTTTATAGCACATCATTAAGCCAAGGCCAGTTCCTTTTTCTTTCAAGCTATAAAAAGGTTCGCCAAGACGAGCCATGCGCTCTTCAGGAATCCCACAACCTTCATCCATAATGCGTATTGAAACAAAATCATTTTCTAACGAAGTTGTTTGAATGAATATGTTACCACCATCAGGCATCGCCTCGATTGCATTTTTTAATATGTTAATCAAAACTTGTTTTAATTGATTACTGTCACATTGAATGTCAGAAATATAATCGAAATGATCCATGATGATATGAACGCTATGCATAATTGCTGTTGGTAAAATAAAAGTTACAACTTCTTCAATTAATGTTTGTACGTTGCATGTATGAATAGATAACACTTGTGGTTTAGACATCGCCATAAATTGGCTTGTTATAGATTCCATTTGTGAAATCTCACTCAACATAACGTCCACATACCATTTATTTTCCTCATTTATTTCTGGATGTAATAACGTTAAAAATCCTTTTAATGAAGTGAGCGGGTTTCTAATTTCATGGGCAATTCCAGCTGTCAGTTGTCCTACTACTGCAAGCTTTTCGGATTTTCGTAATAACTTTTCAGTTTCTTTTAGTTCGGTAACGTCCCTTCCCATCACTATAAGACCTTTGCGTGAGCCATCAGGGTGGAAGAGTGGGACTTTTGAAATACTTAAAACTAGGTCGAAATCATCTCTATGTATAATAAATTCCTCTCCGTGAAGAATTTGTCCCTTTTGCCATGTTAGTTCATCGACTTCTTCACAATGCAAAAAAGATTCACGGTACGCTTCGTTATATTGAATGAGTTCATTATCTCTTTTTCCATGATAAGGTACGTTATGGAAATTGAAACAAGAAAGCGCATAGTCATTTGCTTCAAGCCAGCGTCCTTCATGATCCTTAAAAATAACAAATGCAGGCATTGAATTCATTAATGTGCGTAATCGTTTCTCACTCTCTTGTAATACTTTCTCAATTCTTTTTGATTTTTCAAGGGGTTTCATAATGGCGTATACACCTGTTAAACGATTTTTAGCAAAAATAGGAACTAATTTTGTTACGACATCTAGTAAATATCCGTCTTTATGATAAATAGAGACGATATACTCTTTTTGATTGTCAGCTGCAGTATTTTTTATGTATTGTAGCACTTGATCAGAAATATGTGCTTCTAAAATAGAAGTGATTGTTTTTCGCTCTAATTCGTTAGAAGTATAACCTAATATTCTTTCAGCAGAGGGATTAATATGTAAAATAACTCCTTCTAAATTCAATGAAATAATACTATCAGGGTTATGTTCGAAAAGAGATGCGTACATTTCTGCTAAAGAACGATTTTGTATATGGTTTCGCAGGCGTCCAGATACGTTCGGATGACGCTTTTTTTGAGTAGATGAATATTTTTTACGACTCATAATATTTCCTCCGTACAATTAGCATCTAAAAAAGATGGATCTATTAATAACTATAATATAGGTGTGACGTTTATTTCTATAAAAAATGGAAATTACAGAATAAATTTTCTTTTTTTATTATTAGTGGAAGGTATAAAAGGTAGTAATAAGAGAATCTTATATTGCTTAATTAATTTTCTGTAAGTTACATGAATGTGTTTTCGTTATACGATTAGACTAGAAGAGGGGGAAGGAATATGAAAAATTATATTCAAGGAATTGATCATGTACAAGTAGCTGCGCCCGTAGGATGTGAAGAAGAAGCGCGAGAATTTTATGGTAATAAAATTGGAATGGAGGAAATTCCAAAGCCGGAGGAATTAAAGAAGCGTGGTGGGTGTTGGTTTAAGTGTGGAAATCAAGAGATTCATATCGGAGTTGAGCAAAACTTTAATCCAGCTAAAAAAGCGCATCCAGCTTTTTATGTTTTAAAAATTGATGAATTTAAACAAGAGTTAATAAAGCAAGATGTTGAAGTAATAGATGATAATGCACGACCAGATGTAATTAGATTTTACGTATCAGATCCGTTTGGAAATCGAATTGAATTTATGCAAAATAAAAACTAGGTGAAGGTTCACCTAGTTTTTTATGCTTTTCTAAACAATCCTAATACTTCAACAGTTTCTGTAATATTAACGAATGCATGAGGATCAATTTCGGAAATCGTTAGTTTCATACTTGCTAACTCTTCAAGAGAAACGACTGTCATAAGTACACGCTTTTTTTCGTTTGAATAAGCACCTTCACCATCAAGTAACGTAATTCCGCGTACTACAGTTGAAAGAAGCTTTTTTTTCATTTCTTCCGCTTGATTTGTTACAATCATAAGTGTAACTTTACGATGTTTTGTATGAACGGCATCAATTACTTTACCAGTTACATAAATTGAAAGTAAGCTTGTAAGGGCAACATCCCAAGTGAAGAAAAATCCTGCAATGACAACAACAACAGTATTTAATGCAATAAGGAATCCACCAAGTTTAATATCTCGCTTGCGAGATAACAACATACCGATAATATCAAAACCACCAGTTGAACCATGGCAGTTAAAGACAAGACCAATACCAGCTCCGGCGATAACCCCTCCAAATACAGATGATAAAAGTGGATCTGTTGCTACGACTTTTACAGGAATATAGTATAGTGCAACAGATAATACAATTACAGAGACAACTGTGTTAAAAATTACTTTTTTTCCAAGACCTATGTATCCTAAAATAAGGATAGGTAAGTTCAATACAAAGTTAATAATGCCTGTGTTTACAGGGGTTGCAATCCCTAAAATAATAGCAATTCCGCCAATTCCACTACTTAAAATTTTATGGGGGATAAGGAAAAGATTAAAGGCAATTGCGATAATAATAGAACCAAAAATAACACCAAGAAATCTGACCATCTCTTTCCCGTCCTTCACTAAATAATCATATTATTTCAAGATTATATATGAAATTGAAAGTTTTTTGGGAAAACAGTTTATTTTGGAAAATTAGATTAATCTAAACAGTTAGAGTGTTTGATAAATTGGGAGGGGATACAGATATGAAGATAACGACTTATCAACAGAAGAGTCCTTTAAAACAAGAGTGTGAGGATTCATTTTTTTGTAATGAAGATAAAATGATTTACGGTGTATGCGATGGAGCAACACCGTTAGTTCCATTTTGTGATGAAGAAGGACATAATGGAGCATACATCGCTTCACATTTATTTGCAAGTCATTTTACTTCGCTACGAGAGATCAATAGTTTACAAGATGAAGTTGCAAAGGCGAATGAATTATTGCAAAACAAGATGCTAGAGTACAAGGTTGATATGAGAAAAAAAGACCATCTGTGGTGTACATGTATTGCAGCAGTTCAAATAGAAGGCGAAAAACTTGAATATGCACAGTTAGGTGATTGTATGGTCGTTGCAATACTTCAAAATGGAGCGATGAGAGTATTAACGAAAGATACGGTTCAAGGAATTAGTAAACGTGCAAAAAAGAAGAGAGAGGAAGATAGAGAAAAGGGATTACCTGTACCTGAAGAACACGTTTTTCAAGATGTTCGGGAGCAGTTAAAATACAATCGCTATCTTGCAAATATGCCAAACGGCTACTCAGTTGCAAATGGGATGAAAGAAGCTATGGATTATTTACAATATGGTGAATTACAGGTAGCTGAAGTAAGTGGGATTTTTATTTGTTCAGACGGATTGTTTCACCCAGAGTGGTCGTTAGAACAAACTGTAGCATATATAAGAAAGAATAGTATAAAAGAATATGTAGCAATCATTGAAAGGTTAGAAGGAGAAAATAGAATAAGACCAGATGATAAAACAGTTATTATGATCGATTTGTAAGAGGAGGATGTTCATATGGAAATTAAATGTGCAATTTTAACGTTTCAAAATGAGTTAGTTCCTTTAGAAAAAGTAAATAAACTGATTATCCACCATACGTCAGAAGATGGCTGGGATGTGTATAAAACTCACGAATTTCATCAAAAGGTAAGAGGATGGAGCGGGATTGGTTACAATTATTTTATTGAAGAAGATGGAACTGTAGTCGAAGGACGAGGTTTACATATTGGAGCACATGCGAAAGATAATAATAGTAATACAATTGGAATATGTATGACGGGAAATTTTGATAAATATGATCCAACTACTGCACAAATGAATTCATTATATTCTTTATGTAAAATGTTTATGAAGCAGTTTGCCATAGAGAAAGGGAATATACTCGGCCATAGGGAGTTAGAAGGGGTTACAAAAACTTGTCCAGGAAATCGCTTTTCTATGGTAGAGTTAAGAAAAGTATTATCTTAAATATAGAGGAGTAACTCATGATGATGAACATAAAAATACCGACTGATAAAAAAGAAGAGCTTGTAGCACAAATTCAACAATTTTTCGTTGAAGAAGATTTAGATGAGATTGGACGTTTTCAAGCAGAGCGTTTAATAGAGGAAATGATTAAATTAGTAGGACCATTTGCATACAATCAAGCAATTGGAGATGCAAGAAAACTTGTAACTGAAAAGTTATCAAATATTGAAGAAGATTTATATGTGTTAGAGAAGAATGAAGGGAAATAAAAAAAGACTAGAAATTCTAGTCTTTTTTTTATTTGATTGGCAGCAAAAAAAACATGGAGAAAACACGGAAAGGACATTGGAAGTACACCTTTTATTTTTAGAATATTCTTAGTTTTAAAATACTTCAGAAAGGAAGAGTGCAATGAGATTAACGCCAAGAGAAATTGATAAAATGCTGGTAGTTGTTGCGGCTGATTTAGCTTATCGACGAAAGGAGAGAGGGCTTAAGTTAAACTATCCAGAAAGTATCGCTATTATTACGTATGAAATTTTGGAAGGAGCAAGAGATGGTAAAAATGTAGCGGAATTAATGGAACTTGGAAAAAATATTTTAAGTGCTGAAGATGTTATGGATGGTATTGCAGACATGATATCAGATATTCAAGTTGAGGCAACTTTTCCTGATGGAACAAAATTAGTAACTATTCATCAACCAATTCATTAAAGGAAGTGAATGAGATGATTCCAGGGCAATATATCCTTGCGAAAGAAGACATAGTATGTAATGAAAATAAAAAAGCAACGAAAGTTAAGGTGTTAAATCAGGGAGATAGACCGATTCAAATTGGATCTCATTACCACTTTTATGAAGTGAATGAGGCGTTAAAGTTCAATCGTAGTGTAGCAATTGGACAACATTTAAATATTCCAGCGGGTACAGCGGTAAGATTCGAGCCTGGGGATGAAAAAACGATTGAATTAGTTCCATACTCAGGGAAGCAAGAAGTATATGGATTTAAAAATAAAGTGGATGGCGATATTCAATCTTACAAAAAAAGAGGGAGATAGCATGAGTTTTAAGATGTCACGTAAACAATATACTGATTTATATGGTCCAACTACAGGAGATTCTATTCGTTTAGCGGATACACAATTATTCGCACATATTGCTCGGAATTACACCGTATATGGTGATGAAGCTGTCTTTGGTGGAGGAAAATCAATTAGGGATGGTATGGGACAAAATTCGCAACTTACAAGGGAACAGGGTGTTGTGGATGTTGTTATTACCAATGCAATTATTATTGATTATACAGGAGTATATAAAGCGGATATTGGTATAAAAGATGGAAAGATTTCAGCAATTGGTAAGAGTGGTAATCCTTCAATTATGGATAATATTGATATCATCATTGGAACATCAACGGAAGTAATTTCTGGTGAGCGGAAAATCGTTACAGCTGGAGGTATTGATACACACGTGCATTTCATATCCCCACAACAAATTGATACAGCATTAGCTTCAGGTATAACAACTTTAATTGGTGGAGGAACAGGACCGGCAGAGGGTACTAAGGCAACTACGATAACACCTGGATCTTGGAATTTAAGAAAAATGCTAGAAGCAGCAGAAGCTTTTCCTATAAATCTTGGGTTTTTAGGGAAAGGAAATAGTTCAAGTTTACCTGCCCTGGAAGAACAAATATTTGCAGGGGCTATTGGATTAAAAATTCATGAAGATTGGGGAGCGACTTCTTCAGCAATTAATCACTCGTTACAGATCGCTGATAAATATGATATTCAAGTTGCTATTCATACTGATACGTTAAATGAATGTGGTTTTGTGGAAGAAACGATAAAGGCTATTGATAATCGTGTTATTCATACGTACCACACTGAAGGGGCTGGTGGTGGGCATGCACCAGATATTATAAAGATTGCTGCACTGAATAATATTTTACCTTCTTCAACGAACCCGACCTTGCCATATACAGTAAATACGTTGGATGAACATTTAGATATGCTCATGGTATGTCATCATTTAAAAGCAAATATTCCAGAAGATGTAATGTTTGCGGATTCAAGGATTCGAAAAGAAACAATTGCGGCAGAGGATATTTTGCAAGATTTAGGGGTTTTCAGCATGATTAGCTCTGACTCGCAGGCGATGGGAAGGGTTGGAGAGGTTATTATTCGCAATTGGCAAACCGCCGATAAAATGAAAAAGCAGATTGGTAGTTTAGAGGGAGATAAAGAGTATAACGATAATAATAGAATTCAACGCTATATAGCTAAGTATACAATTAATCCAGCTATTACACATGGGATTTCAGAATATGTCGGCTCTATTGAAGCTGGGAAATATGCAGACCTTGTAATATGGGATCCACAATTTTTCGGTGTTAAGCCAGATATGGTTTTGAAAAACGGGATGGTAGTGATGGCATTAATGGGAGACGAGAATGCTTCGATCCCCACACCACAACCATATTATGAAAAAAAGATGTTTGGTGCATATGGAAAAGCGGTACAGTCAAGTTCGATTACATTTGTATCTAAAGTAGCTTATGAGAATAATATTAAAGAAAAATTAGGTTTAAATAAAGTTGTATTACCTGTTAGAAATACGAGAGAGATTTCTAAGCAAGATATGAAGCTGAATAATGCAACACCAGAAATTGAAGTAGATCCGCAGACATATGAAGTTAAAGTTGATGGACAAGTTATTACGTGTGAAGCAGTAGATGTATTACCTATGGCTCAAAGATATTTTTTATTTTGATATAACGGGGGAGAAAAAATGATTATTGAAAAAATTAATAACAACGTATGCAATATGAATGATTTTGCAAATACAAAAAAGCATCTTGATAGAATATTGATTTCTAGTGAGCTTTTACTAAAGAGGGTTCAGAAATTATATTCAGAATCTGGTTTTGAAATTGGGGTGTCTTTAGATAATGGAGAAACATTAAAGAACGGTGATATTTTATATGAAGATGAACATCGTATTGTATATATTGAAGTGTTACCAGAAGAGGTAATTGTAATTACTCCAACGTCAATAAAAGAAATGGGAATTATTGCGCATAACTTAGGAAATAGACATTTGCCAGCACAATTCGATGAAGGGTGTATGATCTTGGCGAACGACTACTTAGTAGAAGATTTACTCAAAAAGGAAGGTGTTCCTTATCAAAAAGAAAATAGAGTATTACCCAAACCGTTCAAGCATGCTTCACACAAACATATTTAACCTACTTAACCTACTCCAAATTAGTGATTCGAACTTCCCAACAGGAAGTTTTAGTCACTCTTTTGGATTAGAAACATTTATTCAAGAGGGACAAGTTACAAATAAAGGCGAATTTTTCAAATGGATTAGTCGATATGTAAAAGTGCAATTAACACACACGGACGGCTTAATTTGCAAATATACTTACGAAGCCACTAAGAATAATGATGGAAAACAAATTACATTTTTAGATGATTTAATAACAGCACAAACATTGCCTTTTGAATGTAGAAGAGCAAATAGAATGATTAGTAAAAGTACTTCTAAACTATTGTGTGAACTGTTCTCATTTGCAAATTTAAATATATACAAAGAAGATGTTATGGGTAATAAATTACAAGGTCATCCGAGTATCGTATACGGAATATTAGGGGCGGAATTGAAAATGACAATAGAAGAAACGCTCTTAGTTTTCTTATATTCAAGTGTTGGAAGCATAATTCAAAATGGTGTGAGAGCCATTCCTCTTGGACAAACAGATGGTCAAAAACTATTACAAGAATGCCATGAATTGATCTGTGAATCTATTGATAGAATTCAAATACTTTCATTAGAGGATTTTGGATTGAATGATCCTGAATTCGAAATAAATCAAATGCAACATGAAGATGTAAATATAAGAGTCTTCATGTCATAGGGAGGAAAAATAAAATGATAAAGCCTATTAAAATTGGTATTGGTGGCCCGGTAGGTGCTGGGAAAACAATGTTAGTTGAAAAGTTAACAAAATATTTAAATACAGATTATGAAATTGCAGCGATTACAAACGATATTTATACGAAAGAAGATGCAAAGATTTTATTGAAAACAGGTGTTTTGCCAGAAGATAGAATTATTGGTGTAGAGACAGGAGGGTGTCCACATACAGCAATTCGAGAGGATGCTTCTATGAATTTTGAAGCAATTGAAGAGCTCATGATTAGACATAGTAATTTAGATATTATTTTTATTGAAAGTGGGGGTGATAATTTAGCTGCCACATTTAGTCCAGAGCTAGTGGATTTTTCAATTTATATTATCGATGTGGCACAAGGAGAAAAGATTCCTCGTAAAGGTGGACAAGGAATGATCAAATCTGATGTATTTGTTATTAATAAAACGGATTTGGCACCTTATGTAGGGGCTGATCTTGGAGTTATGGAGCAGGATACGAAAAATTACCGACATAATAAACCATATTTTTTTACAAATTTGAAGGATGAGGAAGGCTTACAGGGATTAATAAATTGGATGCGACAAAACATCATGTTAGAAGGATTGAAAAAATGAAAGCCCCTACAGGTGTCTTAAACATTGATGTGATGGAAAAGAGACATAAAACAGTACCTATTAAGGTTTATCATAAAGATGCCTTAAAAGTAACGCAGCCAATGTATTTGGACGATTATGGTAGAGCATATTATTATATCATGAATTCTGGTGGAGGTTTTTTAAAAGGAGATTTCTATTCTATAAATATAAATGTTCATGAAGATGCGAAAACATATATAACAAGCCAATCAGCAACGAAAGTTTACAAGACTCCAAATAGTTATGCTTTGCAAGAATTGAATTTTTATATTGGTGAAAATGCTGTTATGGAGTATTTACCAGATCCGTTGATTATGTACAAGGATGCAGCATATAAGCAAAAAACAAATATATATATGCAAAATAATTCTACATTGATTTTATGCGATTCAGTTACGCCTGGTTGGTCTCCAAATATGGAGAAGTTCACATACCAGTATTTTGATTCGCTAACAAAAATATATATGGAAAACAAACTTGTAGTTTACGATCATCTATTGTTAAACCCTTTCAAAGAGTCGTTAGATCAAATGGGAATATTAAATCAATATTCCCATTATGGTACTTTCATAGTTATTAATGAGAACATTACAAATGATTTAATTGCAGCATTGAAAACTTCGCTTTCTAACACTAACAATATGAAGATTGGAATATCTTCTATGCCATGTAAAGGCTTTGTCATACGCATACTTAGTCATAATACAGAGGATATGGAATCTATATTTTTTCAGTGTCATCGTTTTGTTAGAGAGAATTGTCTGCATGAAGAATTAACATCCTATCGAAAATATTAAGTAGGAGAAGGGGATACTATGACTAATGTGGGATTATTGTTTGTCGGTGCAGTTCTATTTATGAATGCACTAGCAGCTTTTAAACTCATTGATAGCAAAAGTGTAGGGTACTTCAATTTATTTGTAGGGGCATTACAAACTTTGACACCATTATATTTATTATTTACAGGAAGTCAATCTGATGAGTGGACTATCCTATCTAATGGAACTATTTTTTTATTTGGTTTTACTTATTTATATGTTGGCCTTACGAATATATTAAAACTTGATTCTTCAGGTGTAGGTTACTATTCTCTTTGGGTTGCTATTATTGCAACGGTTATGGGAATAGTGAATCAATTACTTGAGAGTGGAAGTCTACAAAGTACAATAATTTGGTTCTTTTGGGCGTTCCTTTGGTTTTTATTTTTCCTGCAAGATGGGTTGAAAAAGAAGATTCATATTTATGTAGGGATTGTTTGCTTCATTGAATCTTGGATTACTGCAACGATACCAGCTCTGTTAACACTTACAAATCATACAGGCATGTTAAATGATTTTGTAATTATTTTAGTGACTATTATAACGATTGTAGTTTTTATTATGGCACTTTTCTTTTTCAAGAGTATTCAATCTAAAGTAGAAAGGGTTAGTAACTATGTGGAAAAGTGAACTGAAAAAAGCAACTAATTTTTTTATTATTATTATATTTCTTCATGTGCTTGGAATTCTCTTATTATTACCTGCACTGTATAAAGGCAATAGCATAATTGGAATGGCTATTATTGCATATTCTTTAGGATTGCGTCATGCGTTTGATAGTGATCATATTGTCGCAATTGATAATACTGTTCGGAAATTAATTGAAAAAGGTAAAAATTCACAGGGGGTGGGATTTTACTTCTCATTAGGACACTCTACTGTAGTATTTGTGATGATCATATTAATTGCTTTAATTGGAAAAACAGCAAAACATGGAATGGAGAGTTTTTCTACTATAGGCGGTATTATCGGCACAATTGTTTCTAGTACATTTCTTATTATTATCGGTCTTACCAATCTGATGTATCTTATTAAAGTGTTACGAAGCGAAGAGGATAAGCAACCAGAAAACTTAGGATTTATATACCGTTTCACGCAACGCTTATTTACGTTTATTGATAGTCAAAAGCAATTGTATATAATCGGTTTTTTATTTGGTCTTGGTTTTGATACAGCAAGTGAAATCGGATTAATTGCTCTTTCTACAGTAACTGCAACAAGTCAATCTATCCCGCTTGTAAGTATATTTGCTTTTCCCATTTTGTTTGCTGCAGGAATGTCGTTGATGGATACATTAGATAGTACATTCATGAATACGAATTATAAGTGGGCAATGGAAAATAGTCGAATTAGAAATTCATATAACGTATTAATTACCTCAATATCTGTTATAACGGCTTTTTTAATAGGGGGTTATCAACTATTATCTTTACTTATTGAAAGCTATAATTTACAGGGACCGTTTTGGAATCTCATACAGGTAGTTAATTTTGATTATTTGGGTATATGTCTTGTTGTATTCTTTATTATTTCTCTTATTGTTTTTGCTGTGTGGAATAGAAATGCATTTAAAGAACCGCTTACAAAGAGTATAGAGAAATAAAAATATACCGTGTGATATTTGGTTAATTATGTATATAAACTGAAATAAAAAACACGTTAGATGAAAATACATCTAACGTGTTTTTTATTATTTATGTTCCTTATATTCATGTGCTTTTTCTTTTATATTACCAACCGTATCTTTAGCAGTGCCTTTCATTTTATCCCATTTTCCCTCGGCTTGTAATTTTTTGTTGTCCGTTACTTTCCCAACAACTTCTTTTACTTCGCCTTTTACCTTATCAATGGCACCTTCTACTTTTTCTTTTAAACCATGATCATGCATTGTCATACATTTCTCCTCCTTGTATTTTGATTAGAATTCTCTTTTCATATTGCAAGTTGAATGATGTATCTAGTAACAGCGTAACAAATCTAGTTTGAATATTCAAATGATTAATAGGATAGAAAAGGAATTGTCATAAAGTGAAACTTTAATTAGTGGGGGTTTTATTCATCCCCCACTGATTATTAGCCTTCACCAATCGGGCTTTTACGGGCAGTTGATCCCCCACCTAACTTCTTTGCTTTCGCTGAATTTTGGGTTGGGGGTCATACTGCCCGTTAATGCGGGATAAAATGTTTAAGATTGTAATGGAAAGAGAAAGAATGTTAATTACATGTCTTTTGCAGTCCATATTGATTTTGTATAAGCGATTTTCAAATGAGCGCGTTCCATATTATTTTGACTACTACTACCAAATCGAGCTTGTCCAACTATTAAATGACAGTCTGTTGCTATAGCTGTTTCTATTCGTTTTTGAATTAATGCAGTATGACAACCTTTACGCTGAAATTCCGGTAAAGTAGCGGAAGCGGCTAATGAGGCAATACCTTTATTTACATACAGTACACCAATGCCTGCAGGAATATTTTGAACTTCAGCTATGAAAAAATACCAGCCTGGTTTATTGTAAAGAACTTCGTTATTTTGACGTACACCATCCTTTGTAAAGGAGGGCATATTAAATCCGCGTACATATATGTCTGCAAAAATATCAAATTCATTTTCTTTTAGTTGGCGTACTGAAATGTTAGAAGGAATAAGGGATGGATCTTCTCTCGGTATACTATATAAAGCGGTATGGAAGCTAGAGTGATAAAAACCTTTTTTAGATAAGTATTGAAATAGTTCATCTGTACCTTGCGCTGGTGTAATTTCAAAACGACAAGGGATTTGTAGCGATTCATAATAAGAGATGATTTCATCTATCGCATCTGTATTTGTATATGTAATACCTTTTACCGTATTAAAAGCAGGACCAGCAATTACTTTTGATGAAAAGGCAGTAGCACTCCCGAATTTTTTCATTTGTATTTGCATTGGATTTCCGCTCATCGCTTGTAGTAGCGCTAATCTAGAAGAGAGCATATCTATTTCTGCGTTTTCAATTTCTTGTGCTGCATTGAATGTCATAATAGTACTCATAAGATTCCTCCGTCGATTAATATAGTTCATAGTACATATACGATTTTTGTTCTGAGATTCCTGTTGAAATGTAAGAGAATAAGAGGTTTTTTGGAAGGGAAATGGAAGTGAACTGTCGAAGGGAGTGGAAACAGATTAAAGGTGGTGCTCTCATGAAACAGAAAGACGTGCAGACATGCTCTCATTGCGGTTCTCATAACATAGGAGAAGGTGAGTTTATCGGTTATGCACAAATACGGAAAAAGGAAACGATGTTCACATCTTCACCAGTAGATGCTTATATTTGTACAGATTGCGGGAATATCCTTTCATTAAAGGTACGGAATTATGAAAAGTTTAAGCAGAAGCCGTTATGATTGTTGAGAAGTGGCTATATCCAACTCTGCATACAAGTCGTCTTCTATTAAGGAAGATTGATATGAGTGATATTTTACATATAGTTGAGTATGCTTCGGATCTTAAGTTAACAACTTATATTGTGTAGGCTGCTCATCGAGTGTTAGATGATGCGAAAAGATATTATATATCGCCAGAACAATATATAAATAACTAGAAGGTTTTATATGAGAATCTCCTTTAAATTGTTTAGAGGGGATTTTTTTATTTATTATAACAATAATTACCTTTAATTGTTATAATTGGTTATTGCGGAGGCTGATTTTTAGTGAGGCTGTAAACATACAAGATAGACAGCTAAATCGTATATAAACACCATATATAACATAATCGCAACTGTAAGTTGACAAAATGCAACCGTAGGAAGATAGAGATAGTGGGAATGTTTGCTTACAATTTAGTTAAGAAAACAAAGGGGGACACACATATGGGATTTGGTGAGAAACTATTTAAATTAAGAAAGGAAAATGGTCTTTCTCAAGAAGCATTAGCTGAGAAATTAAACACGACAAGGCAAGCGGTTAGTAAATGGGAGAATGGTCAAGGGTTTCCTGAAACTGAAAAACTAATAATGATTGGAAATGTATTTGAAGTATCTCTTGATTACTTATTAAAAGAAACTGCTGAGCAAAGTAATGAAAAGGAACATGGTTATTATGTAAGTAAAGAAATGGCAGAAGGGTATGTAGTGTATGGGCAAAAAATATCTAAATATATCGCGTTAGGATTTAGTTTGCTCATTTTATCGACAATACCGTATTTATTATTTAAAGAAAATGCAACAATGTCTACATTTCTTGTCATTATTATTGCTGTTTTGGGAATTGGAGCAATGATGGTACCTGTAACGATAGAAGAGAGTCGATACAACGTATTAAAAAAGGAAGAACTATTATTTGATCAAAACTTTTTAAAAGAATTAACAAAAAGATATGCGACTATTAAGAAGAAATATGCTGCAGTAGTGATTGTTGGATTTTGTTTCATAGCAGCAGGGGCAATTCCGTTTTTGTTTGAGAAAAAGCGTATCACTTCAGGAGAGTTAGTACAGTATTATCCTTACTGTGTTGTTCTTATTGCGATCGGTTTCTATCTTTTTGTTAGTGTTTTAGGCGTGTTAGAAACGTACAGAATTTTAGTGGAAAATAAAGAATATAGCAATCGATTCATTTTTAAACTAAAAAAGAAAGTGAGAGAAAAGGTGGATAATTTTTAATAGAGGAAAACATATTTTCAGTAATATATTTTTATTAAAAATTAAGAAATGAGCTGCAACTATTCAGATAGGAGTGAAATGATGTCAAACCTTTTAGAGATTAAAAATATTAGTAAATCATTTGGTGACAAGATTGTTTTAAAAGATGTTTCCTTCAATGTGCCGCCTGGATCAATTGTTGGATTCATTGGTGATAATGGGGCTGGGAAATCAACAACTTTTAAAGCAGTACTAGAATTAATTTCTAAAGATAGCGGTACAGTAAAAATATTTGGTGAAGAAAATATAAGTAAATATGCCAAGATTAAGGAAAAGATAGGAGTCGTATTTGACGCAATGAATCTACCAGCTCATCTTACAATAAAACAACTAAATAAGGTTTTTGCAAAGATGTTTGAATCTTGGGATAGGGAAAATTTTTATCGATTAGTTAATTCTTTCTCTTTACCTACCAATGAAAAAGTAGGTGGATTCTCACGTGGGATGTCAATGAAACTATCTATAGCTATTGCGCTGTCGCATAATGCAAAATTATTAATCCTAGATGAAGCGACGGGAGGTCTTGATCCTTCAGCTAGGGAGGGCGTGTTAGAGGAATTAAAAAGTTTTGTGAGTAAAAGTAATGGTGGTATATTACTTTCTTCTCATATTATGAGTGATGTAGAAAAAATAGCTAGCCACCTTATCATTATAAAAGATGGAGAAATTTTACTGAATGAAGAAAAAGATAAGGTTTTGGACAGTTACGCCATTGTAGATGTTGACGTGGAACAACTAACTTTAATCAACAAAGATATAGTTGTGGCAAAGAGGAACCATGGTTCTTATTTCAATGTACTCGTATCAGATGTACATAAATTACCAAGTGGGATTGCTCATAGAACCATCTCGATAGAAGAAATGAGTGTCTTATTAACGAGGAGTGAAAAATAAATGAGAGGTTTATTATTGACAAACTATTACCTAGTGTATCGAACTTTCTTTATGTTCATGGGAATAGCGATATTGGGAGCGGGATTCGTGTTTTATTTTGGTGATGCTTCAATGTACCGTTTAATTGCTACGTTCATTATCTTATTTGCTGCGATTCCTGCACTTGAAGTTATTAAATATGAGAGTAAGTCGGGTTATGAAAAGTATGTGCTTACTTTACCGGTTACTAGAAGTAATATTGTACAAAGCCACTACTTTTTCTATTTTTCAGTTGTAATTATTGGTACTGTATTATCATATGGCATATTTTATGTATATGGTTTAGTTTCAGATACACCAATCGATGATGGGATATTTAAGAGTGTTTCTTTAGGGACGTTCATAATTCTTAATGCCGGAGCAATAGCCTATCCACTCCTCTATGTTTTTGGAGCAGAAAAATCTGATGCTATTACAATTGGAGGCGCATGTGGGGGACTTGTTATTTATTTTGGATTACAAAGTGTAATTGGCTATCTAATAGAACAATTTCCAATAGCAAATTTAAATTCATCTGTATACGTTTCAATTCTATATACAATATTTGGCGTTATCATATATATATTTTCTTTTTTTATTTCGGTATTTATATATCGTAAGAAGGAATTTTAGTAGATTTTCTCCTAGTATTTTCTGAATTATTTCCAAAGAAATAATTCAGAAAATACAGAAAAATATCGTAATTTTTTGTAGAAGTCTGTTATAATGAACGAAATGAAAACGCTTTAAAGGGAGGATGTAAACAATATGATGATGAATGTACCTCTAACAATTAGTTCTATGATGGAAAGGGCAGAAAAACTATTCCCAAAGAAAGAAATCATTTCACGGACGCATGATACAGTTACGACCTTAACGTATAAGCAGCTAGGAGAAAGGACAAGAAGGCTTTCCAGTGCGTTAAAAAAGCTTGGGATTAAAGAAGGCGAGCGCATAGGAACGTTAGCGTGGAATCATCATCGACATGTAGAAGCATATTTTGCTATTCCAGGTATTGCTTCCGTTTTACACACAATTAATATTCGTTTATCTCCTCAACATATTTCATACATTATTCAACATGCAGAAGATCGAATTCTACTTATTGATGAAGATCTCGTACCACTTGTTGAAAATATTCAATCACAATTATCAACCGTACAAGCCTACATTATTATGACTGATAAAGACGAACTTCCAAAAACTACACTTCAGCCTGTATATCATTATGAAAAGCTATTAGAAGAAGGCGATCCCAATTTCCAATTTGTAAAAGATATTGATGAAAATACACCTGCCGGTATGTGTTATACGTCAGCGACTACAGGGAATCCAAAAGGTGTTGTTTATACACATCGTAGTACAGTGTTGCACTGTATGGCGCTCGGGTTAGCAGATACGACAGCTTTATCGGAAAGTGATGCGGCGATGGCAATCGTACCAATGTTTCATGTGAATGCTTGGGGACTTCCTTTTGCAGCTACTTGGTTTGGAACAAAACAAGTTCTGCCGGGACCAATGTTTACTCCGAAAATTTTATTAGAAATGATTCAAACTGAAAAAGTAACGATAGCTGCGGGTGTGCCGACAATTTGGCTTGGTGTTTTACAAGAGTTAGAAAATAATAGTTACGATTTATCTAGTATTACGAGAATATTATGCGGTGGTGCGGCTGCACCGAAAAGTGTTATTAAAGCATTTGAGCAAAAATATAATGTTCCTTTCGTACATGCATATGGTATGACTGAAACAAGCCCACTCGTAACACTTGCACGTTTAAAAAGTTATGAAACAGAATTATCGTATGAAGAGCAATTGGAAATCCGTTCCAAACAAGGATATCTTGTCCCTGGTGTAGAGATGAAAGTAGTCGGTACAAACGGTGAAGTGAAGTGGGATGGTACTGCGATGGGAGAGTTATGTTTACGAGCACCTTGGATCGCTGAAAGCTATTATAACGATGATCGTAATGTCGAAGGATTCCGAGACGGTTGGTTATATACTGGTGATGTCGTTACAGTTGATGAGGAAGGCTGCGTGAAAATTGTTGATCGTACGAAAGATGTTATTAAAAGCGGAGGAGAATGGATTTCCTCAGTGGATCTTGAAAATGCTTTAATGGCACATGATGCTATATTTGAAGCGGCTGTCGTTGCAGTTCCTCATCCGCAGTGGCAAGAGCGCCCAATTGCCTGCGTT
The DNA here is from genome assembly GCF_042728695.1 of Bacillus sp. NPDC060175. Classification (NCBI taxonomy): domain Bacteria; kingdom Bacillati; phylum Bacillota; class Bacilli; order Caryophanales; family Bacillaceae; genus Bacillus; species Bacillus sp. NPDC060175. The sequence goes on along the minus strand of NZ_JBHWYR010000017.1, from coordinate 35,245 downwards.
GTTCAAAAGAAAAATAGTACGGTTACAAAAGAAGAGATATATGAGTTTTTAAAACCGCAGTTTGCGAAGTGGTGGTTACCAGATGATATTGTATTTATGGAAGAAATACCGAAAACATCTGTTGGAAAGTTTTTAAAACAGGCACTTCGAAAAGAACTTGAGTATTTGCATAAAGAGAAATAATTGAATTTATAATTGTAAACCACGACGAAAATTAAGTTGACAAAAGGTAGATAGAAAGATAATATAACTCCTATAATATGTTATCTAAAAAAAAATTTAAGTTTACAAATAGGAGAAGCAAACATGAATACAAAAAACTTAGTTTTCGTCGCTTTATTTAGTTCTATTATGGGAGTGCTAGGGTTAATACCTCCAATTGCTCTTTCTATTACACCTGTTCCTATTACATTACAATCGCTTGGAGTTATGCTTGCGGGTGGATTGTTAGGATCTCGTCTTGGTGCACTCAGTCAGCTCATATTCTTACTTATTGTTGGAGTTGGAGCACCATTACTTGCGGGTGGACGCGGGGGTCCAGGCGTATTTGTTGGGCCAAGTGCAGGATATTTACTTGGTTATATCGTTGGAGCATTTGTAATTGGATATTTAATTGAACGTTTACGTGAAGTTTCTATTATAAAAGTATTATGCATTAATATAATTGGTGGTATTTTCGTAGTTTATGTATTTGGTATCATTGTCCAAGCTTTCGTAATGGATATTTCCGTATGGGAAACGATGAAAGTAAGTGTCGTATTTTTACCAGGTGATTGCATAAAGGCGACTATAGCAGCGATTCTTGTGACAAGATTACATCGCTCATTGAAACATATTATTACGCCTGCTTTGAAGAATAAAAAAATTACAAATGTAGGATAAGAAAAAGGAGAAACACGTTACGTGCGTGTTTCTTTTTATTATTTTGTAAAGAAAGGACGTCTCATATGGGGATTACAAAAGAATACAAAAAATATGCCTCTTTACAACCGAATAAAATAGCGATTAAAGAAAATGATAGAGTGTTAACCTATAAAGATTGGTACGATTCAGTTTGTAAAGTAGCAAACTGTTTGAATGAAAATGAATCGAAGAATAAAACAGTAGCAATTGTATTAGAAAATTGTACTGAGTTTTTACAAATATTTGCGGGTTCCGCAATGGCTGGATGGATTTGTGTGCCGCTAGATATAAAATGGAAACGAGATGAACTTCAAGACAGACTAGCGATTAGTAAACCGGATATTATTGTGGCGGAGCAGTATAGGCTTAGTGATATATCCTGCGAAGAAGGAAGGGTTATTGAGATTGAAGAATGGAAAGAAATGATTGAGAACTATCTTCCTACATATCATCCTGTAGAAAATGTACAAAACGCTCCTTTTTATATGGGATTTACATCAGGATCGACTGGAAAAGCAAAAGCATTTTTACGTGCTCAACAGTCATGGTTACATAGTTTTGATTGTAATGTACATGATTTTTATATAAAAAATACAGATTCTATTTTAATAGCTGGGACGCTTGTTCATTCTTTATTCTTATATGGAGCAATAAGTGCATTATTTTTAGGGCAAACGGTACACATAATGAGAAAGTTTGTACCAGTTCAAGTGCTAGCTAGTATAAAGATAGAGAATATTGCTGTAATGTATACAGTCCCGACAATGCTTGAGTCTTTATATAAAGAAAATAGAGTAATAGAAAATGAAATGAAAATTATTTCGTCAGGAGCGAAATGGGAAGCTGAAGCGAAAGAAAAGATGAAGAATATGTTTCCTTATGCAAAAAGATATGAATTTTATGGTGCATCTGAGCTAAGCTTTGTAACGGCATTGGTCGATGAAGAGAGTGAAAGAAAGTCGAATTCAGTAGGGAAACCTTGTCATAATGTACAAGTTCGAATATGTAATGAAGTAGGAGAAGAAGTACAGGCAGGCGAGGTAGGAACCGTTTATGTGAAAAGTGATCAGTTTTTTATGGGCTATGTATCGGATGGAGCTATAATCCCGCAATTGTCTAAGGATGGTTGGATGACAGTAGAAGATGTGGGCTACCAAGATGAAGAAGGCTTTATATATATTGTTGGTAGAGAGAAGAATATGATTTTATTTGGAGGAATCAATATTTTCCCAGAAGAAATAGAAAGGATATTACAGACACATCCAGCTGTTGAAGAAATAGTTGTGGTTGGTGTAGAAGATAGTTACTGGGGTGAAAAGCCTGTCGCTATCGTAAAAGGAAGTGCTACAAAGCAACAATTAAAGAGTTTTTGCTTACAACGATTATCATCTTTTAAAATACCGAAAGAATGGTACTTTGTTGATGAAATACCTTATACAAATAGCGGGAAAATAGCTCGCAATGCAGCAAAAAGTATCATTGAAAATCAGGAGAAGATATATGAATAGAGCGGTTATTGTAGAAGCGAAAAGGACGCCCATTGGTAAAAAAAACGGGATGTTGAAAGATTATGAAGTTCAGCAATTACTAGCGCCGCTTCTTACGTTTCTAAGTAAAGGAATTGAGAGAGAAATAGATGATGTCATATTAGGAAATGTCGTTGGACCAGGAGGGAATATCGCAAGGTTGTCTGCTTTAGAAGCGGGGCTCGGTTATCATATTCCTGGTGTAACGATTGATCGGCAATGCGGCGCTGGCTTAGAAGCAATTCGTACTGCGTGTCATTTTATTCAAGGGGGTGCAGGTAATTGCTATATCGCTGGGGGAGTGGAGAGTACAAGTACGTCATCTTTTCAAAATAGAGCACGGTTTTCGCCTGAAACAATTGGGGATCCAGATATGGGATTAGCGGCTGAGTATGTTGCAGAGCAATATAACATAACAAAAGAGATGCAAGATGAATATGCTTGTCTTAGCTATAAAAGAACGCTGCAAGCATTAGAAAAAGGATATATACAAGAAGAGATATTACCTCATTATTTTAATGGATTATTAGATGAATCTATAAAGCGAGAAATGAATTATGAAAGAATGATTAAGAGAACGAAACCTGGATTTTTACAAAATGGAACAGTAACGGCAGGGAATTCGTGTGGTGTAAATGACGGGGCATGTGCTGTTCTTGTAATGGAAGAGGGGCAAGCTCGGGAATTAGGATATAAGCCAGTTCTTCGTTTCGTTCATAGTGCTGTAGTTGGAGTTGACCCGAATCTTCCAGGAACTGGTCCGATATTTGCCGTACAAAAACTACTTAGAGAAATGAATTTAGTAATAGAAGATATTGATTGTATTGAGATGAATGAAGCGTTCGCCGCTAAAGTTGTTGCATGTGCACAAACGTTACAAATTCCGTATGAAAAGTTAAATGTAACTGGTGGTGCAATAGCACTTGGTCATCCGTACGGTGCGTCTGGAGCTATGCTTGTAACACGCTTGTTTTATCAGGCTAAAAGAGAGTATATGAAATATGGAATTGCTACATTAGGAATTGGGGGAGGAATAGGGCTTGCTCTATTATTTGAGAAAGTAGAAAACTAGCAAGATAACTAGTTTTCTATTTTTTCAGGAATATAGGCGTTGTTACCAGGTTTTGCTTTTATTTTGTTCCAAGCAGCGATAGCATCTGTTTTTGATTTTCCTTTGTTGTATGGGTCTTCGAAAAAAGCGCGAGTAAAACGATTGTATTCAAACTGTGTACCGATAGTTGTTTTATAGGATGGTTCTTTTTTACGTTCGTTTTCTTCGTACCAAAACGTTATCGCGTCTTCATACGTTTTTCCGGTATTCTTTTTAAAAAACTTTTGAAGGGCTACTGTAAAGCGGAAGTTTGCTCCAATTTTTTCTTTGAAAAAAGCACGCACATCTCCACTACAGCGGTGATTTTCAGTAATAATTGTTTGAAGAGAAAGATCTTTATAAGAGAGGGAAGTTTTACTTACCTTTTGATGAGAACAGTTTTTTAATATTTTACCTGTAGTTAAATAGTGTGAGATACGCTCGGTTATTTCGATTTTAGAGCCACTAGCTGGTAAATCATGCTCACGACAAAATATTTGTAGTTCAGCTTTTAACCAATAATAGTTTTGGAAATCTTCAAGAGATATAGACTTTGTTAAAGGTGGGCGCATGCATATAACAACTTCTTTCTTCCATAATTTTCTTTAATTATAAAACATACGTTCTTTTTGTGGAAGGATTAATTTATAAATTTAATAGGAAGAGGAGATTACATATGGAAAATGTAATGCAAGTTCGTGTTACTGGGATTTTAATTGAAGGTGAAAAGGTATTGCTAATAAAACAAAAAGTTGCGAATCGGAATTGGTCTTTACCTGGGGGAAGAGTAGAGAACGGTGAAACGTTAGAAGAAGCGATGATTCGAGAAATGAGAGAAGAAACCGGATTAGAAGTTAAGATTAAGAGACTACTCTATGTTTGTGATAAACCAGATGCTATCCCATCTTTATTGCATATTACATTTCTGCTTGAAAGGATTGCAGGTGAAATCAAGCTTCCGTCTAATGAATTTGATCTTAATCCAATTCATGATGTACAAATGGTAGCGATAGAAGAATTGAGTAGATATGGTTTTTCTGAGAAGTTCATTAAACTTGCATCTGAAAAGTTCTTGAACGCAGGAAGTTATCAAGGATTAAAACAAAATATTGGTTTGTAAACATAAGAGGAGGCTGTTATTGTAGAACAGCCTCCTCTTACTCTATAAGTTGTGTTTATTGTCGTATTTTGTTGGGAAATCGATATTTCTTATAGAATCGTTGATATATTTTGATTTATGATAGATATATTTGAAAAATCGTTAATATAATTTCATTTACTGTATTACTATGTATGAAGCAAAGCAGCAAAGAGGATATCATCCAGTTCAATGACATCCCATTCATAAAATAATCTACACCGCTGACTGTAAAGAAGAAACAAGTTGATTTAAAAACTCATCCCCACTCATAATCACTTTCCCACCACCACGAGCACTCTTTTTATTTCCTCCGCCTTTTCCTTCAATAGAAGGGAGGGCATCTTTTAAAAGTGTATTCATATCGAGTGTCACTGCTTTACCACAAGCAAGAATACATTGTAATTTGTCCTCATTTTCAATAACAAAATATGTAATTGCGTGTTCTTGTTGTTCTGTAATAATAGCGGATAGTTTTGCGATTTCTTGCATGGAACGATTTGTAAATACTTTAGAAATAAGTATTCCAGCGTATATTTCTGCAGGTTGTTGCAATAGTTCATTTGCTTCTACAAATAATAGTTTTTCATTCATTGCTTGTACTGCCTTTTCGTTTTCTTTTTGAGAGGTAAGAAGTTGTGCCACTTTTACTGGAATATCAGTTTCGCTACTGTTCAATTGCTTAGAAACATCTGTTAATATTTGTTGATGTTGTCCCATTAATTTAAGAGAGCGCCAACCAGCGATAAATGTTAAGCGTATACCACCTTTATTGCGCTCCCATCCTAGTACTTGAATAGGGCCTACTTCACCTGTATGTTTCGGGTGTGTTCCACCACAACCGTTGTAGTCATAGTTTTCGATGATAACAACCCGTATATTTTCTGTCATAGTTGGTTCTTTACGAAGGGGTAATGCTTTGGCCTCTTCTAAGTTCATCCATTTAATACGAATAGGGTGGTTTTCAAAAACAATTTGATTAGCAATTTGTGCGGCCTTCTCAACAGTTTCTGTAGAAAGATTGGCAGTTTCTAAATCAATGGTTATAGTTTCTTTTCCAAGATGGAACCCGATCGTCGGTATGTTAAAGTGATCCCAAAAAGCAGCGGATAAAATGTGCTGAGCCGTATGTTGTTGCATATGGTCAAAACGACGTTGCCAATCTATTTTCCCGTCTACTTCTTCTGTATGTAGTTGTTCTGCAATGAAGTGACGAATTTCTCCATCTATTTCTTCAACATTAATTACCGGAATGCCATTTAAAGTTCCAGTGTCATGTGGTTGCCCGCCGCCTGTTGGATAAAATGTAGTTTCATTTAAGACAACATATAAGTTTCCTTCTGTATCATGCTCTTGTTTTATAACTTTAGTTGTAAAGGTTTGCTGATAAGCATCGTTGTAATATAATTTTTGCTCCAATTTTCTTTCCCCTTTCGTGTTAGCTAGTTTCATTGTAAAGCAATTGAAATTAGTTTCCTAATATTTCAGAAGAAAGAAACTATTTTTAGAATTTTCTTGCTATAATAAGAAAAAGAAAATGCGGGGGTGGAATGAAAATGCCATATGAAAACGGCGTGGATAAGTTGCTTAGTTTAAGCAGAAATATTTCCGAATTATATCGAGAACTAAATGAAATGACCCGGATTTTAACGGAATGTAACCGAGAAAGTGTGAAATTTGATCGGTTATATGTAAAGGAGTTACTTTGGAAAAAAGAAGATGTGATAGAGAAGTATGAACAATTACTCGTCCAGCTTTGTATTAATGAATGCTTTGATTTAAAAAGTGTAATTACTGGCGAATATAAGTATACATATGAAGAAGTAGAAAGCATTGTTTTAGAATTTAATGAAAAATATAATGTAGCTATTTTGATTAAAGATGTTTGTAAGGAATTACAGTTTACATATGGAATTGATATGGAAATAACGAGAACAGCTCGGGTATAAACATCTCAAGTGTAGAGAAAGGAAAAAGAAAGCAGATCCTTTGCTTTCTTTTTTTATGTAGGAAAAGGGAGAGTAGGTTTAAAGATGAAGGGGAAGTTACAAAATATTCATCCACTTGGAATGAGTATCATTATAGGGACATTATTTGCTAGGTTTGCAACTTCAATGAGCATTCCTTTTTTAGCGATTTATTTAACGACTGTTAAAGACGTATCGGCTGGAATGACCGGTGCTATCATTGGAACGAGTGCGCTTGTTGGAGTGTTTGCTAGTTTTATTGGGGGCAATTTATCGGATCGAGTTGGTCGAAAGATGATTATAATATGGTCCATGATTGTTTGGGTGTTTGTATTTATAGGATTTTCAGTTGCAGAGCATGTTTTGAGTTTCTTTCTATTAAACGCTTTGAATGGATTATGTCGTTCTTTTTTTGAACCGACATCAAGAGCTTTATTATCAGATTTAACGAAACCAGAGTATCGTTTACTCGTATATAATTTGCGTTACGGTGCAATAAATGTTGGAGTAGCGATGGGTCCACTTGTTGGATTACAGATTGGAAGTGCAAAATCAACGATTCCTTTTTTGGTAGCCGCTGGAGTGTACATTTTATATACAGTTATATTAGCGTTTCAATTTAAGAAATATCCACTTGATAAAAAGAAAGTAACTACAGAAAATCCGGTCACAATGTTAAGTGCGGTTCGGATTTTGCGAAAAGACATAGTATTTTTAGTTGCTTTAGTCGGAATCATTTTGAGTAATAGTGGTTTTTCACATTTAACGACAACACTATCTCAATATTTTGCAAACGCACATATATTTCAAGATGGAGTAAAGTTGTTCTCATATATGCTAACTTTAAATGCGATTACAGTAGTAGTTATTCAATACCCTGTTATTCAAATGTGTAAAAAGTATACGCCGTTAGCATCTATTATGGTTGGAACGTTATTTGTGAGCGGGGGATTGTTTGGATTTGGACTAGTAGAATCTATGTTAGGGGCTGCTATATGTACAATTATTTTTACATTCGGAGAAGTATTAATGTTTTCAATGACAGATGTATTTATTGATGAGATAGCTGTTTCACATTTGAAAGGGACATATTTTGGAGCTATGGGCTTTTCAGGAATTGGAGTAGTAATTGGTCCTTGGTTTGGCGGGATACTTCTCGATCAGTATGGATATCAAAATGGCTTTATAGTATTTTTAATATTAGCTATATTTTCAAGCATAGCGTTCCCAGTTCTTTTAGTGACAAAAGGTTTAATGAAAAAAAGATATATTAGAAATTCTAAAATAGAAATACATGCGAAATAACATGAGCCCGAGCAAACTAAAAGGTTGCTCGGGCTCATGTTTGTGTTTATAGTAATCCTTAATTTGAAAAAAGAACTTTCTTTTCATGTTTATTGGCAACTTCGTTTTTGGAAATATGAATGGCTAAACATCCATTCTCTAAACAGGCTAGCATCTTGTTATAAATGATATTAGTAGGTAAAGGAACAATCCGCTGTAAAGAAGTGTTTTTATAAAGTATACAAATGTTTAGGCCTGTCTCCATCTTTTTAATGAGTACATTTTGTGCAGTTGCATTTGGTACATCTGTTTCCAAAATGTATTCTTGTTCTGTTTCACAAAGGTCAATATGAATTTGATTTGGAAAACTAAAGTTGCTACAAGAATCAGAACAAAATTGATCCATCCATTCTTCGAAACCATCAACATGAAAAAGACAATCCTTCTTTTTCTTGCCCATGAAAGACACCCTCCGTAAAATCTCAATTCATACTATGTTATGCATGAATGAAGTAGGGGTGAAGAATAAATGGAAAAATATAAACATTGTATGTGGCAAAAGTAGCTAGTGTGAATGCTTTGTTTTACATATCATGATGCGCATGATTTTTTTGACGAGAATGGTTACGGTTTTTTACTTTATGAGATCCGCTTAATGGTTCAGGTTGTCCAGAAGATTGCCCTTTTTTCTCGCTTTGACGATTAGATTGATTATTGTTTTTACCCATTGTATTTTACACCTCCTCTTCCTATTTAGAATGAGAGAAGTTTGCGAATTTATACGAGAATGTTTTTTTGGAAACGGGTAAAGATAAGTAGGACTAACTCATATAGGAAGGGGAAAATGATATGCCATATCATAAAGATAAGCAACAGGCTTTTCAGGCTGCACAGCAAGGGTTTGTTCAAGCGGAAAATATATTCAATAATATTGTGAAAAATGACCCGAATTACGGCCATGATTTAAAAGAGTTACGCCAAGAAGTTCAGGAGGCGTACGAACAGATTCAAAATGCACTTGAAGTAGCATCAGAAACGCAGCGTCCACAACTTGAGCAATATGAAAGTAATCTCCAAAATATTATGCGAAATGTAGATCAAATAGAAAAGTGAAAAAGGTTGTTGTGAATTCAACAACCTCAAAACTTTTAGCGCTAATATGCAGAAACAAAAAATTATTCTATTAATTTTTTCTTTAATTTGTGTAGTACATATATTTCAAGTGGATAAAGTGGAAGCTAAAATGTTATTAAGAAAAGAGTTAGAGCCAACTGGCTATGTAACGTGGGAAGTGCCAAATAATGAAAAGGTTATTGCAATCACATTTGATGATGGACCAGATCCAACATACACGCCGCAAATTCTAGATTTATTACATCAATATAAGGCAGAAGCGACTTTTTTTATGATTGGATTTAGAGTTCAGCGTAATCCATATTTAGTAAAGCAAGTGTTGAAAGAAGGACATGAAATTGGAAATCATACGATGAATCATTTGTATGCGAGCAATTCATCAGATGAAAAATTAGAACATGATATTTTAAATGGAAAGAAATATTTTGAAAAATGGGCGAAAGAACCTTTATTGTTCCGTCCCCCAGGTGGATATATTAATGATGCTGTATTTACTACGGCAAAAAAAGCTGGGTATCAAATTGTTCTATGGTCATGGCATCAAGACCCTCGTGATTGGGCGAATCCAGGTACAGAATCCATTGTAAATCATGTTGTGAAAAATGCTAAAAGTGGAGATATTGTACTGTTGCACGATGGAGGAAGTGATCGTAGTCAAACAGTGGCGGCATTAGCAAAAATTTTACCTGAGCTGAAAAAGCAGGGGTATCGATTTGTAACAGTTTCGGAGTTGTTACGTTATAAACATTAGAGAAAATCCCAAAAGGTATACCTTTTGGGATTTTTCGTTACTGATTCTTTTTTCGTTTCTTATTATTTTGTCGCTCTGCTGGTGTTAAAGGTTCGTTTGCGAACTCTTCGTTATAACCAGTTCCTTGTCCTTGTGCGGATGCAGCATTCATTCCTGAAATAATATGATTGGCTTTTCGTTTACCCATTTTTCTCACCTCTATAATGTTTTTTAAAGATGAATCATGAATTGTTCATAACATATATGAACGTAAAGTAGAGTGCTTTACTTTACAATAATAGTATTTATAAGGAGCATGGACACTATTCAAATTTAGAAAGATAAAGAAAACTTATTATAATCCATAAGTTTCTTATTATTTACTTATTTAGAAAGTTGTAATAAGATATTATCGTAAGGTATTGAAAAGTTTGTCTACATTTTATATTCAGACAACTTAGCCACGTTTAACAGGGGGGAAACATAATGGTCAAACATAATCCATTTCAATCACGTGCAACTTTTGAATTAGATGGAAAGACGTATCATTATTATCAATTGAAAGCGCTTGAAAACGCAGGGGTTGGCAACGTATCTCAATTACCATATTCCGTGAAAGTTTTACTTGAATCTGTACTTCGTCAAGTAGACGGACGCGTAATTACAGAAGAACATGTTACAAATTTAGCGAAATGGGGAACGAAAGATGTTCAAGATATCGATGTTCCATTTAAACCATCTCGTGTAATCTTACAAGACTTCACAGGTGTTCCAGCTGTTGTAGATTTGGCTTCGCTTCGTAAAGCAATGGCAGATATGGGCGGAGATCCTGATAAAATTAATCCAGAAATTACTGTAGACCTTGTAATTGATCACTCTGTACAGGTTGATAGAGCGGGTACGGCAGACTCGCTTGCATTCAACATGGACTTAGAGTTTAAACGTAATGAAGAACGTTATAAATTTTTAAGCTGGGCACAGAAATCATTTGATAACTACCGTGCAGTTCCACCAGCAACAGGTATTGTACACCAAGTAAACCTTGAATATTTAGCACCGGTTGTTCATGCGGTGAAAAATGCTGAAGGTGACTTAGTTGCATACCCAGATTCATTAGTTGGAACAGACTCACATACAACAATGATTAATGGTATCGGTGTTCTTGGATGGGGCGTTGGTGGTATTGAAGCAGAAGCAGGAATGCTTGGACAGCCTTCATATTTCCCAGTGCCTGAAGTAATCGGTGTAAAATTAACTGGTACACTTCCAAGTGGTACAACAGCAACTGATATTGCATTAAAAGTAACACAAGTGTTACGTCAAAAAGGTGTAGTTGGTAAATTTGTTGAGTTCTTCGGTAGTGGACTAAAGAGCATGCCTTTAGCTGACCGTGCAACAATTTCAAATATGGCACCAGAATACGGTGCAACTTGTGGATTCTTCCCAATCGATGACATTTCATTAGAATACTTACGTTTAACAGGTAGAGATGAAGAGCAAATTCGCGTTGTTGAAGAATATTGTAAAGCAAATGGCTTGTTCTATACAGCAGACAGTAAAGATCCAATCTACACTGATCTTGTTGAAATTGATTTAAATACAATTGAATCTAACCTTTCTGGACCGAAACGTCCGCAAGATTTAATCCCGCTTTCAAATATGAAAGAGGAGTTCCATAAGGCTGTTGTAGCACCAGTTGGAACACAAGGACTTGGATTCAATGAGCAAGAGTTTGATAAAGAAGTGAAAGTTACATTGAAAGATCAAGAAGTAACGATGAAAACAGGTGGAATTGCAATCGCTGCGATTACAAGCTGTACAAATACGTCAAATCCATACGTATTAATTGGAGCAGGTTTAGTTGCGAAGAAAGCAATTGAAAAAGGACTTAAAGTACCTGGTTACGTAAAAACATCATTAGCACCAGGATCTAAAGTTGTTACAGAGTACTTAGATAAGTCTGGTTTAACAACGTATCTAGATCAATTAGGTTTCCAAACAGTTGGTTACGGCTGTACGACTTGTATCGGTAACTCTGGTCCATTAGCAGAGGAATTAGAAGAAGCAATCGCAGCAAATGATTTATTAGTAACATCTGTTTTATCTGGTAACCGTAACTTTGAAGGTCGTATTCACCCACTTGTAAAAGCAAACTACTTAGCATCACCACCACTTGTTGTGGCATATGCACTTGCAGGTACTGTTGATATTGACCTGAAAAATGATGAAATCGGTAAAGATGTAAATGGTAATGCTGTGTACTTTAATGATATTTGGCCATCAGCTAAAGAAATTGAAGATGTAGTTCAAAGTGTTGTTACATCTGAATTGTTCAAAAAAGAATATGCACAAGTATTTAACAGCAATGAGCGCTGGAATGAAATCCAAACTTCAAATGAAGCTTTATATACTTGGGATAATGATTCAACATACATTCAAAACCCACCATTCTTTGAAGGATTATCTAAAGAGCCAGGTGAAGTTGAAACATTATCAGGTTTACGCATAGTTGGTAAATTTGGTGATTCTGTAACGACAGACCATATTTCACCAGCAGGTTCAATTGGTAAACATACACCAGCTGGACGTTATTTACTAGAAAACGGCGTACAACCAGTTGACTTTAACTCTTACGGTTCTCGTCGTGGTAACCATGAAGTTATGATGCGTGGTACATTCGCAAACATCCGTATTAAAAACCAAATCGCACCAGGAACGGAAGGCGGATATACAACATATTGGCCAACTGGTGAAGTAACATCTATCTATGATGCTGCGATGAAATATAAAGAAGATGGCACAGGCCTTCTAGTTGTTGCTGGTAAAGACTACGGTATGGGAAGTTCTCGTGACTGGGCTGCGAAAGGTACAAACTTATTAGGTATTAAAGCAGTAATCGCAGAGAGCTTCGAGCGTATTCACCGCAGTAACTTAGTGTTAATGGGTGTATTACCACTACAATTTAAAGATGGCGAAAGCGCTGAAACGTTAGGTCTTGTTGGTAACGAGTCATTTGAAATTCAAATTGACAAAACAGTTAGACCACGCGATCTTGTAAAAGTAGTTGTAATCGATTCAGAAGGAAAAGAGAAGCAATTTGAAGTAGTAGCTCGTTTCGATAGTGAAGTTGAAATTGACTACTACCGTCACGGTGGTATCTTGCAAATGGTTCTTCGTTCGAAAATCGAAGAGTCTAAAGTGTCGAACTAAAAGGATTCAACAATATTTGTTGAATGTATATTTTAAAGAGGGATGAGATTTTCTCATCCCTCTTTAGTATGAAAAATATCGGCATATTTAAAGGCCTCTAAGTGGAAAACTTATTGTCAGTTAATGTGGGATAGAAGAGATTCTAACAAAAAAAATCATTCTTGATACGTTACGAAAACGAACAAATGTCTACATTGCTTGCTTAATTACGTCCCTTGTATTTGCATTACTTCATATGGAGTTAGCAAGTGTTATTCCCTATACTTTAGCAGGATTGGTATATGCATTTTTATATGTAAAAACGGATAGATTAATTGTTCCTATTGTTGTTCATATGACAATGAATACACTTGCAATTTTAATGAAAATTATTTAATAAAAGAACTAAATATCGGCATTTAATAGGTCATTGGCAGAAGAGTTAGATCCTGATAAATTAGCAACTTTTATTTTGTGCTTTAAAACTTAAGTTTTTAAATTAATATGAGTAAACAAAAAGGAAAGGGATGAAACCATATGGTTTCATCCCTTTCCTTTTATTATGCAAAAATTGGAGGAATAACAATGAATGAGTATAGAAAAATAATGTTGCCGCTATTACAAGAAAAGCTATTGCTAATTAGTGCGATTTGTAGCGGGTTAGTAGCTGCCATTTTAAATTTATCTAGACCAATTTTCATGGGGCTAATTTTAGATAACCTTATTCAACAGGAATTAAAAGGTGCATATTTGTACATTGCATTGTTTGCCGGTAGCCGCTTTATGCTGTGGATGAATAATCTTTTATTTGATTATGTAAGCTCAAAAGCGAGTCAACGTATATTACAAAAGAAGCGTATAGATGTATTGCGTCATTTTTTCTCATTACCGTTTGAAGAGAGTGAGAAGATCCAGCAAGGTGAGTTAGAAACTTTAGTCGTTTCTGATATCCCGAACTGGATCAGGTTATATGGATCTATATTAATAGAATATATACATGCTATCGCGCAATTTATCGGTGCGATTATAGCACTACAGCATATAGATATGCAGTTCATATTGTGGGTAACTCCGTTTTTATTTTTAAGTGCAATTGTTCCAGTACTTATGGGAGAAAAGGTAAGGAATATTGCAAGCATTGCTCAAAAGAATCAATCAAGTGTAGTAGAGATGATGTCACAGTTTGTAAAAGGTATACAAGATTTACGGAGTTTACAAAAAGAAAAATGGGCCATCGGCTTATTTAAAGGAGTAACGGCACAATCTTATAAATCGGAAATAAAGAAGACAATGATGCAACACTGCATGGGAGTAGTTGGAACAGTGATTGAAACAGGAGCATATGTCATTGCTCTCATTATAGGTGCGCAAAAAATAATGAAAGGGGAAATGGAAGTTGGTTCACTTGTTGCAGTGTTAGCTACAATTGAAATGCTCTTTTTTCCAGTCCGTTACGTGGGGGAGTTACTAATGATGACACAAGTTGCAGTCGCTTCGGCAGATCGAGTTTTTTGTTTTTTAGATAAACGAGTGGCAGACAGTGAGGTGGAACAAGCTATGGGAATGAAGATAACAAATGTTTCATTTCAAGAGAATGATGAAGCGAAGTGTAGAATTAAAAATATTCATTTGGAGATTAATCCTGGGGAATTCGTGATCATTGTGGGAGAAAGTGGTGCAGGGAAAACGACGCTTTTAAAACTAATAACGGGTTTATATAAACCATCTAACGGTAGCGTTGTTTATTATGGTAATGAGGCTCGGATGACTACAGTATGGCAAGAACCACGTTTTTTTCGGACGACAATAAAAGAGAATATATATTTCGGGGAAGAGGGCTTAGAAAACCAGTTAGAAAAAAATGCTGAACTTGTAAATGTAACGCCGATTATTAGGGGGTTACCTGAAGGGAGTCAAACTGTACTACATAAAAGTGGTGAAGAGTTTTCTGGAGGGGAAAGAAAACGTCTTGCACTATTGCGAGCGATTGTATCAAATCCGAATCTCATTATTTTAGATGAACCGACTGCGGGGTTAGATCCGGGCAATCAAGAAGTGGTTTGGAATATGATTGAAGGGCTAGGAAGAGATGTAACGAGAATTGTGGCAACACATGACGTAGAGAGGGCAATACTAGCAGATCGCGTTATTGTAATGAGAGAAGGCAGTATTGTTGAATGTGGAAATCCTAGAGAGTTATTAAATCGTAATTCATTGCTTAAAGAAATGCTAATAAAAAGATAAGAGCTATGTAGCGCTCTTATCTTTATTCAGTATTATTAAGTTGGTACGTATATGATTCAGTATCGCTAGTACTAAACTCTTTGACTAGAGTAAGTTGATTTGTATCCGGATTATATTTGGAAATTTTGACCGTATGTTCGCTACTTAGTGATGGATTATATTCTTGAATAGCAAACGTATTTTCAGCAATCTGAGTCATATTACTGGTGGAAACATTTTCTATGGAATCATGATTTGTATAAATTTCAACGACTCTTCCACCGTTGAAAAATAAAAGAACGATTACTAAAATAACTAAACATATTCGTATATAGCGAAGTTCTTTGCTAATAGGGTGTTCTCCCAAAACAATCATCCTTTCTATAACTATTCTATAGTAGTAATGGTAGTCATCGTGAAGAAACTAAGAATACCGAGACCTGCCAAAAGGATAAATGAAATTAAAGCGATATAGAGACAAATACGCCCAACTTGTTTTTTTTCAGGATCTTTACTGAATAGTGAGATGATCCATGTGATAATCCCGATTGGGGAAAATATAAAACTAAGAATATATAATAGTATTTTTTCAAATGAATTCATAAAAATATCCCCTTTTTTGAAAGTTCTACATGTGTAGTCTTCTTCGTATTAGCGCTGCCGTTATGTAGGAAAGTACAGAATAAACAGCACTATAAACAATCCAAGCGTCTAAGTTTTGTAAAGCTAGATGTATATCAAATTCAGAGACGATAATGAAAAATATAAGTGGAACAGTAAAAGAAATAATAATAGCAGCCCATTTGAATTTGTATAGCCAGCCGCTAAAACAAATACATAGTAATGGTAAAGTGAAGAAAACAAAAGAAAAAGGGTTGATAAGTAATTGTAAAATACATATCACCTCGCAGTTTTTATATATTTTTCTAATTATATGATAAAAAGGAAAATATTTCATCTTAGTTAAAAATATTCCGACTATTTCGAATGTGAATATTTCCAAGCTTGTCCGTATAAGCTAAAATAAGGTATATAGTATTTTGATGATTATGTTATAAGAAGATAAACACGTTAGGGTGATATAAAATGTGGCGGAAGCTTACGATTATTGTAGTGTTAGTTTGTTTAGCGGGATATGCAGCTTATGAACAGTTCGGTAATAAAGATCAGGCGGTACAAGGGAAGCAAGAAAAAAGTGAAGCTGTTATGAAAGAGATGATTGCAAGGAATGGTATTGAAGTAGGGAAGAGTGCACCTGATTTTGAATTAACTAAGTTAGATGGAACAAATGTAAAGTTATCAGATTTAAAAGGAAAGAAAGTGATTTTAAACTTTTGGGCAACGTGGTGTGGCCCATGTCAGCAAGAAATGCCCGATATGGAGGCCTTTTATAAAGAGCATAAAGAAAATGTAGAAATTTTAGCTATAAACTATACTCCTTCAGAAAAAGGGGGGGGAGAAGAAAAAGTAAGAAATTTCGCTAAAGAAAAAGGGATTACTTTTCCTATTCTATTGGACAAGAACATTGATGTGACAACAGCTTATAAAGTAATAACCATTCCAACTTCGTATTTTATAGATACAAAAGGTGTCATTCAAGATAAGTTCATTGGACCGATGACACAAAAAGAGATGGAGAAACGGATTGAGAAATTAAAATAATAAGTGAGGAGGCAGAGATGGGAAGTGGCCATTTCTGCCTTTTCTTTTTCAAGTAGTGAAAGCTTCGTGATATGATAAAAGAAATATAAACGTTTAGAGATAAAGGAGTGTATTTGGAGTGGGGAATATATCCTTACCGTTAGATTATGTTGTAATTGATTTTGAAACAACAGGATTTAACCCTTATAATGATAAAATTATTCAAGTAGCAGCAGTGAAATATCGTAATCATGAACTAGTAGATCAGTTTGTTTCCTATGTGAATCCGGAGCGTTCAATTCCGGACCGAATAACGAGTTTAACAGGTATTACAAATTATCGTGTTTCAGATGCACCGACGATTGAAGAAGTATTACCTTTATTTTTAGCATTTTTACATACAAATGTAATTGTCGCTCATAATGCATCTTTTGATATGCGTTTTTTGAAAAGTAATGTAAATATGCTTGGGCTACCGGAGCCTAAAAATAAAGTGATTGACACTGTGTTTTTAGCAAAGAAATATATGGAGCACGCGCCTAATCATAAACTTGAAACGTTAAAGCGAATGCTTGGAATTCGCTTAAGTTCTCATAATGCATTTGATGATTGTATTACGTGTGCGGCAGTTTATCAAAGATGTGCATCTATGGAGGAAGAAGGAAAAAGAAAAGTGCAGAAAGAAGTGCTTGATGAAACGGTAGCATACGAAGCAGTAAAAGAAATTCTTATGCGAAATAAACGTGATATCGAATGGATTCGCTGTATGAATGTCGGGAGCTATTTAGATATAAAAGCTTTTTACCCAATTATTAGGATGAAGGTAAACGGGCGAAAGAAATATGTGTTAACAGAAAAAATGGAAGACGATGTAATTGGTATTTGTACGAGCTTAACGTGTGAGGCAGCATTGAAAAGTGAGATTGGCAACACGAGAATTATGATTGACAGTGTAGAGGACATTTTCAAGCTAGAGAGCTACATTTTAGAAGAATACGATTCTGTATTGCGAGCACTGCATGAATATAGAGTGAATGAAGAAGATGCTGATGAAGAAATTAAAAAATATTTAAATATAATGATGTGAAAAAATCCCATGCGTAATATTTGCGTATGGTTTTTTTTGTTAAAACATAAAATTTTCTTGCAAATCTGATTAAAGAGTTTTTCATTTGCTCATACTATGTAATAAGAAAACGTAGAAGAAAGGGTGAGCAGCATGAGAAGAAGTCGCCGTAGATCGTTTGAAGAACTTGTAAATGAAAATAAACAACAATTATTAAGTGATCGTGATGCAATGGATCGAATTGAAAAACGTATTGAAAAACGTTATGAAATGAAACTTTTTAAGCAGGCTGAATAATTCTTAACACTAGTACGATACTAGTGTTAAGGAGGCGATAGTAATGGGTAATCCGAAAAAGAATTCAAAAGACTTTGCACCAAATCAAATTGGAACACAATCGAAAAAAGCTGGTGGCAATAAAGGAAAGCAAATGCAAGACCAAACTGGTAAGCAACCGATTGTTGATAACGGTTAAAAAAGGAGAGTGTTATCATTCTTCTTTTTTGTGAGGGAATTAAAGATATATTTTTAACAGGAATATGAAAAAAGGGCTGACTTTCGTCAGCCTTTTTTCGTGATTGTAAAGTTTTCCACGAGTAAACGCCAATTTTGTGGGAATGGTAGACCAATTTTCCAATAGCTAATGCCACCTATTCCTTGTTCTTTCATTAAATTAAATTTACTTTGCACGGACCGTGAATCTTCAAACCAAACTTCATGTTGTACGCCGTTTTCGTCAAAGTAATTAAAATGTGGAGCTTGAGCCGTGAAATCATAGCGGATAGGAACATTGTATTTACGAGCTAGTGCAACAGCTGCAACAGAGCTAATTGCTTTTGCAGGTGGATTTCCTTGTTTGAACGGCAGTTTCCAATCGAAACCGTATAAATTTTGACCCATCATAATTTTTTGTGGTGGCATTTGAGATTTTGCATATTGAAGTACCTCTTTCACAGGACCAATAGGAGAAATCGCCATCGGTGGCCCGCCTTGCCAACCCCAGTCGTATGTCATAATGACGACGAAATCAACAATTTGTCCTTGTGCTTTATAATCATGAGCTTCAAAAAATTTCCCTTTTTGATTGGAACTTGTTTTCGGTACAAGCGTTGTACTTAATGTGTACCCGCTAGGTAAGCGCGTTTTTACATTTCGTAAAAAACGATTATATGCTTCGCGATCTTCAGGTGCTACATTCTCGAAATCAAAATGAATATCTCGCATGCCGTATTTTTCAGCTGTTTGCAAAATGTTCGTAATAAATTTGTTTTGAATCGTTGCGTCGCGTAAAAAAACAGATGCCAGTTCGGTACTGAAATTTCCATTTTCAATATTTGTAATAACGAGCATAGGGATGGTTTTACCTTGCGTTGCAATATTAGCGATTTTAGCTGTTTCTGTTGGTTCTTTTAAAGTGCCGTCTCGTTTTGCTTCAAAGCTGAAGTAGGCTAAATATGTTAAAAATGGATTAATAGCACGTGTAGCATTTACTAAACTTTCTTTGATCGGTATTGTTGAAGGTTGTAAATAAGCGATGGATTCTACTGCTCGTTTTGTTCCTTTCGGTATATATAATTGTTGTCCGACATGAAGAATAGATTTTAATGAAAGGTTATTAACTTTAGCTAAACTGGCGAGAGGAACGCTATATGTTTGAGAAATTCGATAAAGGCTGTCACCAGGCTGTACATAATAGTTATTGCCTTTTGTATTAACGATAAGTGCCTGACCAACAACGAGTGTTTCGGCTGGGTTTAGTCCATTGTCTTTTACAATTTCTTCAGGTGTAGATCCATATTTTGATGCTAAACTATAAACACTATCACCGCTACGAACAGTTACAATTTGAATCATGTGTTTGCCCCTTTCGGTAAAAGATTCACTGTTTTTATTTTATTTTTGATTCCACTGTATTATGATTAAATGTATGCAAGGTAGCAGAAGTGAAAGAAGGCGAATAGAAATGTTTGTAGCAGAACATGAAGTTGAAATCCGCTATGCGGAAACAGACCAGATGGGTGTTGTTTACCATTCAAACTATTTAGTGTGGCTGGAACTTGGGCGCACGAAACTTATACAAGAATTAGGATTTTCGTATGTTGAAATGGAGAAAGAGGGAATTATCTCTCCTGTATTAGACTTGCAAATCTCGTACCGTAAAGCGATGCGTTACGGTGAAAAGGCCATTGTGAAAACATGGATTGATACTGTGAGCCCGCTTCGTGTTGTATATGGTTATGAAATTTATAACGGTGATGGCGAGCTTTGTATTACTGCAAGTACAACGAATATTTGTGCGAAAAAAGAAGGGTTCCGCCCTGTATCATTTAAAAAATTATATCCTGAGTGGTATGCGAAATATGAGGAAATTAAAAAGAAATAAAAAAAGCGTGGCAGAAGCCACGTTTTTTTATTTTTCATAATTAAATTGAGGGAAATCATCACCGTCGTTAAGTGTCACTAATAAATTATGTCCATCGAAGAACCACTCATCATCGCCTTCAATAAAGAAGTTAATACCTTCTTCTTGCATTTGAACAGCAGGATGCGCAGGATCATCTTTACGAATACCTAAAGAAAGTCCTTTTTGCACAGTACTGCAACCACCGTATTGTACGAAAAAGCGTATTGTTTCACCTGATTGTAAGTGTAATTCGTTTTTATACCATTGTGCTGCTTCTTTTGTTACGGAAAGATTCATGTATAGTTCCTCCAAATTATGTTGCTTTTTCTTAAGTATAAAAAATAACGCAAAAAGACGCTATTAATATGCTTCACGTTTTCTTTTTGCGTTATGTGGGTTACGATCTTATTTTTGCTTTTTTGAAAAGTTTGCTTTCGGTTCAGTTTTATTTATAATTCGTCCGATATTTGCACGGTGTTTATAAATAACCATACCAGCTAATAAACACATCGCAATAATGAAGATTTTATCCCCGCTAACAATTGATGCAATAACAGCAACGACAGCTGTTACCATAGAAGAAAGTGATACGTATCTTGTTGTAAATAAAAGGGTGAAAAATACAACAGCTAATATTGCAAATACAACTGGTGAGTAGCATAATAATACCCCGGCAGAAGTTGCAACTGCTTTCCCCCCGCGGAATTTTGCGAAGATCGGATAGACATGTCCAAGAACAGCGGCTAATCCAAACCATAGTGGGTGAATATCTGACCCGAAAATAATCGGTAGACCTGTTGCTAATGTACCTTTTAAAATGTCAGCAATTGTTACGATAAAACCTGCTTTTTTCCCTAACGTACGGAATGTATTAGTTCCGCCTAGATTACCGCTTCCATGCTCACGAATGTCGATTCCATAACCGATTTTTCCAACGACTAATGCAAATGGAATCGAACCGAGCAAGTAGGCAACGATAAATAAAAGATATGTAATAATCATGAGTTCAGTCTCCTTTATACAAATGTGTTGATAAAGGGTAAAAAGAGTTTTTCCCGTTCATTGTACCATACATTTGTAAAGAGCACATTTCTTTTTTATAAATGAAAAAGTCATTAATTTTTTAAAAAACTTTCACAGGAATGTTACATTTTTCACAGGAACAGAAGAACTATATGTTGTATGATTTTAATCAAAAGACAACAACATGTTGGTGGAGGGTTATGAATGTTGAAACAAAATGTACGTGGAGAAGAATTAATGAAAGTATTTGAGACAATTATTCACGGTAATGAACAAGATTTAATGCAGGAAAATGCAAATGTAGATGGCCGATCTCCAATGGGAGTAATGGGAACGTTCGCATCTGAGAGCGCAAAGTATTATGCAGTAGAAAAATTATTATCAGATCAAGTGAAAAAAGCGATAGATCAAAATATATTATATCCACATGATTTAGATTTTTATGCAACAGGAACGACGACTTGTTCACAAATTCCGTTAGCGCAAATGCTTGCTAATGGTTTTCATACTGGACATGGACATATGAGACAACCGCAAGATATTAAAAGTGCGTTGGCGCTTTCTTCAATTATTTTTCAGGCGAATCAAAATATGCAGCATGGTGGTCAATCGTTTGCACTCTTTGATATTGATTTAGCTCCATATGTGAGAAAAACAGTAGAGAGACATAAAAAACGATTGCAGTCATATCCGCTTACGAAAGAACAAATAGAGGGATTTGCATGGAAAGAAACAGAAAATGATACGTATCAGGCGTGCGAGGCTTTCGTTCATAATTCAAATAGTATGCATAGTAGGGGCGGGGGACAAGTACCGTTTATTTCTATTAACTACGGAACAGATACATCGAAAGAGGGACGGCTTTTAATTAAGCAACTTTTAAAAGCGACGCAAGCTGGACTTGGTAAAGGAGAAACACCGATTTTTCCTATTCAAATTTTCAAAATGAAAAAAGGCGTGAACTTTGAAGAGTGTGATCCGAACTATGATTTATTTGAATTAGCGTTAGAAACGACAGTTGAGCGATTATTCCCTAACTTTTCGTTTTTAGATGCCCCGTTTAATGCTGTGCATTATGATGGTCGACCTGAAAGTGAAGTATGTTATATGGGATGTCGTACTCGTGTTATGTCTAATATACATGGGGAAGAAACAGCAATTGGAAGAGGGAATTTATCGTTTACTTCTATTAATTTAGTGAAATTAGCGCTAATTAGTGGTTCAAAAGAAGCGTTTTTTGAAGCGCTAAGTTATTACTTAGATTTAGGCGTTAAGCAATTATTAGAGAGATTTGCTTATCAATGTACAAAGAGAGCAAGAGATTTTCAGTTCTTATATTCACAAGGTGTATGGCGTGGTGGAGAAACGTTACAACCTGAAGATGCTGTGGCGCCGATTTTAAAACAAGGGACGTTAAGTCTTGGCTTTATCGGTCTTGCAGAATGTTTAGTAGCATTAACAGGAAAGCACCATGGAGAAAATGAAGAATCGTGGAAGCTTGGATATGAAATCATTTCCTTTATGAGGAAGAGAATGGATAAGGCGATGGAAGAACATCAACTGAATTTCTCAATAATTGCAACGCCTGCCGAAGGGTTATCAGGTAAGTTTGTGAAAAAAGATAGAGAAGAATTTGGTGTGATTAGCGGTATAACGAACCATAATTACTATACGAATTCATTCCATATTCCAGTTTATTATAACATTCAAGCGATAAATAAAATTCGTTTAGAAGGACCTTTCCATGCTCTATGTAATGGAGGGCATATTACGTATATTGAACTAGACGGAGCAGCGATGCATAATCAGAAGGCGTTAAAACAAATTGTTCAAGCGATGGCAGAGCATGGCGTTGGATACGGTTCAATTAATCATCCTGTTGACCGTTGTAAATGTTGTGGGTATCACGGAGTTATTGGCAATGAATGTCCAAGCTGTGGCAATGAAGACGAGGTCAATATAGAAAGAATTCGCCGCATAACAGGATATCTTGTAGGAGATATGTCAAAGTGGAATAGCGCGAAACGTAGTGAAGAGATGGATCGGGTGAAGCATAAATGAAAGTTATGACTATCATTCATGATAGTGTAGTAGATGGAGAAGGGTTGCGGACAGTCGTGTTTTTTGCGGGCTGTCCGCATCGTTGTATCGGTTGCCATAATCCGAAATCATGGAATGTTTGCAATGGAACTGAAATGACGGTAGAAGAAATTGTGAAAGAGATTGAAAAAAATTCATTAACCGATGTAACATTTTCAGGTGGAGATCCATTTTTTCAAGCTGCTGAAGTGAAAAAAGTAGCAAAAGCAGTGAAGGATCTGAAAAAAAATCTATGGATTTATACAGGTTACACGTTAGAAGAGATACAGAGTGCTCAAAATAATGATATGATAGAATTGTTACATTATGGGGATGTTTTGGTCGATGGAAGATTTGAACTTGATAAAAAAGATTTAACACTTCCATTTCGCGGAAGCTCCAATCAACGTATTATTCGATTGAAAGAGTAAAAAGGCGGGATAGGTTATATGAATAAAACAGTATTACTTGTTGAAGATGAAAGAAGATTACGTGAAATTGTTAGTGATTATTTTCGTAATGAAGGCTTTGAAGTAATCGAAGCGGAAGATGGAAAAAAAGCGCTAGAATTATTTGCTGAACATACAATTGATTTAATTATGTTAGATATTATGTTACCAGAAATAGATGGTTGGTCTGTTTGTAGACGAATTAGAAAAGAGTCAGCGGTACCAATTATTATGCTGACAGCACGTTCT
The DNA here is from genome assembly GCF_042728695.1 of Bacillus sp. NPDC060175. Lineage (NCBI taxonomy): Bacteria > Bacillati > Bacillota > Bacilli > Caryophanales > Bacillaceae > Bacillus > Bacillus sp. NPDC060175. Next base: position 11,150 of record NZ_JBHWYR010000017.1, on the reverse strand, counting down.
GATGAGGATGATACATTACTAGGCTTTGAACTAGGTGCAGATGAGTATGTCACAAAACCTTTTAGTCCGAAAGTATTAGTAGCTCGTGCAAAGACGTTATTGAAACGTGCGGATGGAGCCGTAGGAGTATCAGAAGAAAATACTATGTCATTAGCTGGAATAGAAGTGAATCGACTATCTAGAACAGTTTTAGTAGATGGAGAAGAAATTATATTGACACATAAGGAGTTTGAGCTTCTCGTTTATTTAATGGAGAACAAAGGAATTGTGTTGTCACGCCAACATTTATTAGATCAGTTATGGGGATATGATTACTACGGTGATGACCGAACGGTTGATACACATATTAAAAAACTGCGAAATAAGCTAGGAGATAAGGCGAAGCATATCGGCACTGTTATTCGAGTAGGTTACAAATTTGAAGAATAACCTTTAAGTTACTATGCATCCCGGCTTTGGGATATAGCAAATCTACACTCTCCTTTGTAGGTGAAATGTACAAAAAATACTTTTCTTGTCTACAATGATAGATAGGAGTATTTTTTTAATTGGATTTCACGATGAGTTCACAAGAAGGACACAAACTGTGACTATACTGAAAGTACGAATTCACCAGGGAGGGGAAATAAAACATGGGATATTACGACGGACCGAATTTAAATGAAGAGCATAGTGAAACGAGAGAAATGAAAAAATCAGGTAGTAAAAAAGGATATTTTTTCACAGGTTTAGTTGGAGCTGTAGTCGGGGCGGTTTCGATTAGTTTTGCAGCACCGTACATGCCATGGGTGCAAAATAATGGTGCAGCTGTTTCGTCATTCAATTCTAATAAACAAGTAGAAGGAACTGTAGTTCCAGTTGTAAATAAAGCGAAAAATGAAACTGATTTACCGGGAATGATCGAAGGCGCGAAAGATGTTGTTGTTGGTGTGATTAATATGCAACAAAGTGTTGATCCATTTGCGATGCAACAGGCAGGTCAAGAACAAGAAGCTGGTTCAGGATCAGGTGTTATTTATAAAAAAGCAGGTAATAAAGCATATATTGTAACGAATAACCATGTAGTCGACGGAGCGAATAAACTTACTGTAAAATTAAGTGATGGTAAAAAAGTTGATGCGAAATTAGTTGGGAAAGACCCTTGGTTAGATTTAGCTGTTGTGGAAATTGATGGGTCAAATGTTAATAAAGTTGCAAGTTTAGGTGACTCAAGTAAGCTCCGTGCTGGTGAGAAAGCAATTGCAATTGGTAACCCGTTAGGATTTGATGGTAGTGTAACGGAAGGGATCATTAGTAGTAAAGATCGTGAAATTCCAGTTGATATTGATGGTGATAAGCGTCCGGATTGGCAAGCACAAGTTATTCAAACAGATGCAGCGATTAACCCTGGTAATAGTGGTGGTGCACTATTTAACCAAAACGGTGAGGTAATCGGTATTAACTCAAGTAAAATAGCTCAGCAATCAGTAGAGGGTATTGGTTTTGCAATTCCAATTAACATCGCAAAACCAGTTATTGAATCACTTGAAAAAGATGGAGTAGTGAAACGTCCAGCACTTGGAGTCGGTGTAGTTTCATTAGAAGATGTGCAAGCTTATGCAGTAAATCAATTAAAAGTGCCAAAAGAAGTAACAAATGGAGTTGTATTAGGTAAAATCTATCCAATATCACCAGCGGAAAAAGCAGGTTTAGAGCAATATGATATAGTAGTAGCGTTAGATGATCAAAAAGTAGAAAATTCACTTCAATTCCGTAAATATTTATATGAAAAGAAAAAAGTAGGCGAGAAAGTAGAAGTTACTTTCTATCGTAACGGTCAGAAAATGACAAAATCGGCTACATTAGCAGATAATTCAACTACAAAAAATCAATAAATATAAAATTTAATCAGTGGAGAGTTCTCTTCCTTCTGCTTATTAGCGTACATCAATTGGAATAAAAGAAAGTCTCTTTCATGTTGAAAGAGACTTTCTTTATCGGATATAATAAAGGTATAGGAGGGATTAATTATGATAATTGAAAACCCAACTCGTACGGAAATTGGTGAAGTATTGAAGAAAAGTAAAACGATTGCAGTTGTTGGATTATCAGATAAGCCAGAACGCACATCATATATGGTTTCAAAAGCAATGCAAGATGCTGGGTATCGCATTATTCCAGTAAATCCAACAGTAGATGAAGTACTCGGAGAAAAGGCGGTTTCTTCACTGACGGATATTAAAGAACATGTTGATATCGTAAATGTATTCCGTCGCTCAGAATTTTTAAAGGATGTTGCGAAAGAGTTTGTAGAGATTGATGCAGATGTTTTCTGGGCACAATTAGGAGTACAAGATGAAGATACATATAAACTTTTACAAGAAAAAGGCTATACAGTAATAATGGATCGTTGTATTAAAGTAGAGCATGTAATGACAAAATAGTATAGACTTTAAAGGTAGAAAGATTGATTCAGCCCTCGCTTTTTACATAAGTAGGGCGGATGAACGAGGTGTTCATCATGAGATTTTTTAAAGGCTGTTTTTGGGGATTGTTACTTGTTATCCCGTTTTGGATATTGATCATTTGGATCATGATAAAGGTCTGGAATGTATAATGTTGGAATACATATCCATTTCTCGTTGACAAACGATTATTTTTCTGAAATAGTAGCCTAGAGGAATCCTTGTGAAAAAACAAGGATTTTTCTATTGAAAATAGTATATAAAAGAGATAAGATAACTTGCCAAAACTATAGTCGAGGCGTTATTCTATAATAGAAACATATGTTCTTATTTAATTTGGAAAGGGGCAAGGAGTTTGGTGAAGCATCAGTTCCAATATAATGAAGATGCAATTCAAGTGTTAGAAGGACTTGAAGCCGTTCGAAAACGCCCGGGAATGTATATCGGGAGTACGGATAGCCGTGGATTGCATCATTTAGTATATGAAATAGTAGATAACTCTGTTGATGAAGCATTAGCGGGATTTGGCGACGAAATTTCTGTCGTAATACATAAAGATAATAGTATTAGCGTTATTGATAAAGGGCGAGGAATGCCTACGGGAATGCATAAACTTGGAAAACCGACACCTGAAGTTATTTTAACTGTACTTCATGCGGGGGGTAAGTTTGGCCAAGGAGGCTATAAAACGAGTGGTGGTTTACACGGTGTTGGGGCATCAGTTGTAAACGCCTTGTCAGAATGGCTAGTAGTAACGATTAAGCGTGATGGTAGCATTTATGAACAACGCTTTGAAAATGGTGGTACTCCTGCAACGACGTTAGAGAAAATCGGGAAAACGAAAGAGTCTGGTACAACGATGCACTTCAAACCAGATACAACTATTTTCAGCACAACAAATTATAATTATGAAACATTATGTGAGAGATTACGTGAATCTGCATTCTTATTAAAAGGAATGAAAATCTCGATAAAAGATGAACGTAATGATTTAGAAGATGTGTTTCATTATGAAACAGGAATTGAGGCTTTCGTTTCATACTTAAACGAAGAGAAAGATTCGATTCATCCAGTTGTATATTTCTTGGGTGAGCAAAATGGAATTGAAGCAGAGTTAGCGTTTCAGTTTAATGATGGTTACTCAGAAAACATTCTTTCGTTTGTAAATAATGTACGTACAAAAGACGGTGGTACACACGAAGCTGGATTTAAAACAGCAATGACACGTGTGTTCAATGAGTATGCTCGTAAAGTTTCTTTATTAAAAGAAAAAGACAAAAATTTAGAGGGTACAGATATTCGTGAAGGATTAGCTTCGATTGTTTCTGTACGTGTACCAGAAGACGTACTCCAGTTTGAAGGGCAAACGAAAGGGAAACTAGGTACAAGTGAAGCTCGTTCTTCAATTGATGCAATTGTATCTGAGCATTTAGCTTACTTTTTAGAAGAAAATCCGGATGTAGCTACACTTCTTGTGAGAAAGGCAATTAAAGCAGCGCAAGCACGTGAGGCTGCTCGTAAAGCGAGAGAAGAAGCGCGTACTGGTAAGAAGAAGAAAAAATCAGAAGGTACTTTAAGCGGGAAGTTAACACCTGCACAATCACGTAATCCTCAGAAAAACGAATTGTATTTAGTAGAGGGTGACTCGGCTGGTGGTTCAGCAAAGCAAGGACGAGATCGTCGTTTCCAAGCGGTGCTACCATTACGTGGTAAAGTAATCAACACGGAAAAAGCAAAGCTTGCTGATATTTTTAAGAATGAAGAGATCAATACGATTATTTACGCAATTGGCGGCGGCGTAGGGAATGAGTTCGCTGTTGAAGATATTAACTACGATAAAGTTGTTATTATGACCGATGCAGATACGGATGGGGCGCATATTCAAGTGTTACTACTGACGTTCTTCTACCGTTATATGAAACCACTTATTGAAGCTGGTAAAGTATTTATCGCACTTCCACCTTTATATAAAGTAAGTAAAGGAAAAGGGAAAAGTGAAGTAATTGAATATGCATGGTCTGATGAAGAATTAGGTGGTGTAACGAAAAAGGTCGGTAAAGGCTATATGTTGCAGCGCTATAAAGGACTTGGCGAAATGAATGCCGATCAATTATGGGAAACAACGATGAACCCTGAAACACGTACATTAATTCGTGTGAAAATTGACGATGCATCAAGAGCTGAGCGCCGAGTTACGACATTGATGGGTGATAAGGTAGAACCTCGTCGTAAATGGATTGAGCGTAATGTACAATTTGGTATGCAAGAAGAAGGAAATATTTTAGAAAATGAAATGATTATGGAGACGGAGGTGGAATAACATGCAGGCAGAGAAGTTTCATGACCTCCCGCTTGAAGACGTGTTAGGTGACCGCTTTGCACGTTATAGTAAATATATTATTCAAGACCGCGCGCTTCCAGATGCGCGTGACGGTTTAAAACCGGTACAAAGACGTATTTTATATTCTATGTATGTAGAAGGAAATGTACATGATAAAGCGTTTCGTAAATCAGCTAAAACAGTAGGTAATGTTATCGGTAATTATCATCCACATGGTGATTCCTCTGTATATGAGGCGATGGTCCGTTTAAGTCAAACTTGGAAAGTACGTAATGTTTTAGTTGAAATGCACGGAAATAACGGTAGTGTTGATGGGGATCCAGCAGCGGCAATGCGTTATACGGAAGCACGTTTATCACCAATCGCATCTGAGTTATTACGTGATCTTGATAAAGAAACAGTAGAATTCGTGTCAAACTTTGATGATACGAGTGAAGAACCTGTTGTATTACCGGCAATGTTCCCGAACTTATTAGTGAACGGATCTACAGGGATTTCCGCTGGTTATGCAACAGAAATTCCACCGCATCATCTTGGAGAAGTAATTGATGCTACAATGATGCGTATCGATCAACCGAATAGTTCTGTGGATGACTTGTTAACAGTTATTAAAGGACCAGATTTCCCTACAGGTGGTATTATACAAGGGATAGATGGCATTAAAAAAGCGTATGAAACAGGTAAAGGTAAAATTATTATTCGCGGAAAAGCAGAGGTTGAAACGATTCGTGGCGGGAAGCAACAAATCGTTATTACAGAAATTCCGTATGAAGTAAATAAAGCGAATCTTGTTAAGAAAATGGATGAATTACGTATAGATAAAAAGCTAGATGGAATTGCTGAAGTACGTGATGAGACAGATCGTACAGGTCTTCGTATCGTTGTAGAATTAAAAAAAGAAGCGAATGCTGAAGGTATTTTAAATTATTTATATAAAAATACAGATTTACAAATTCCATACAACTTTAATATGGTAGCGATAAATAATCGTCGTCCGACACTTATGACATTACCTAAGATCTTGGATGCATATATTGGGCATCAGAAAGAAGTTGTTACAAGACGCTCACAATATGAATTAAGAAAAGCAGAAAATCGTCAGCATATTGTAGAAGGTTTAAAGAAAGCATTATCAATTTTAGATGAAGTGATTGAAACGATCCGTGGGTCTAAAGATAAGCGTAATGCGAAAGATAATTTGAGTGCGAAATTTGGATTTACAGAGGCGCAGTCAGAAGCAATTGTTTCACTGCAATTATATCGTTTAACAAATACAGATATTACAGCGCTAGAGCAAGAAGCAGCGGAACTTAGTAAGAAAATTATAGAGTTACAGACGATTCTACAAAGTGAAAAAAGACTTTTTCAAGTTATTAAAACAGATTTGAAGAGAGTAAAGAAAACATATAGTGATAATCGCCGTGCGATAATTGAAGAGGAAATTGAAGAAATTAAAATTGATGTGGAAGTTATGATTCCGCAAGAAGATGTCATCGTTACTGTAACGAAAGAAGGCTATGTGAAACGAACAGGTTGGCGTTCGCATAATGCATCGAACGGGAAATACTTCGGTATGAAAGAGGGTGACATCTTACTTGAGCGTTTCGATACAAACACGACAGAAACCGTTCTTTTATTTACGAACAAAGGAAATTATATTTATCTTCCTGTGTATGAAATGCCAGAAATTCGTTGGAAAGATTTGGGTCAACACGTTGCGAATCTTGTTTCACTCGAGCGAGATGAATCGTTAATTTGGGCAACAGTCGTACCGAATTTTGAAGAAGAAAAACGATTTATCGTATTTGTTACACGAAACGGTATGATTAAGAAAACAGAATTAAACCAATATAAAGTGCAGCGTTATTCACGGGCGTTCGTTGCTGTAAACTTGAAAAAAGATGATGAAGTTGTTGATATATTTGCGACAGATGGGACAAGTGATATTGTTCTTGCAACACATGGTGCATATGCACTTATATTCAATGAAGAAGAAGTAAGTCCAGTTGGTGTAAGAGCAGCTGGTGTGAAAGCAATTAACTTAAAAGAAGATGACTACGTTGCTTCTGGTAAACCGTTAAATGGCGAAAAAGATCAACTTATTCTCGTTACGCAGCGAGGTGCTGTGAAACGTATAAAGGCATCGGAAATTGAGAAATCAACGAGGGCGAAGCGAGGACTTGTAATTTTTAAAGAGTTAAAACGTAATCCGTACCGCATTGTCGGTATTGAAATTGTTCGAGATGACGAATTAGTTTACATGAAGACAGAGAAACACATTGTAGAAGAAATTGATCCGAAAGCGTTTCGAAATAAAGACCGGTATAGTAACGGTAGTTTAGTACTTGATGTTAATGATACTGGTGAAGTAATTGAAACGTGGACGAAGAAAAGAACGGAATAAAGTGAGCATCTTGCTATGAATGATAGCAAGATGCTTTTTTCTAAGCAAATCATTATGTATATAAAAATAATCTTGTTATAATAATGAAATGAAATCGTTCTCATAAAGTGAAACTTTAATCAGTGGGGGTTTTCTTCATTCCCCACTGATTATTAGTTGAACCAATCGGGCTTTTACGGGCAGCCCAACCCTCACCTAACTTCTTTGCATTCGTTGAATTTTGAGGTAGGGATCTTACTGCCCGCAAGTAGCGGGATAAATGGAGGGGCAGCATGAAAAAAATAGGTGTAGGGATTGTAGGATTTGGATTTTCTAGTACAACATTTCACATCCCGTTATTACAAACGATAGAAGAGTATGATATTCGTGCTATTTTATCATCAAAAGAAGAAGTAGTGAAACAAACATTACCAAATGCTGAAGTTGTTGGTACAATTGATGAATTAGTAAACCGAGCTGATATTGACTTAGTGGTTATTACTTCACCGAATACAACTCATTTTCTATATGTAAAAGAAGCGATTGTACACGGTAAGCATGTTGTTGTGGAGAAACCATTCGTTGTTTCAATTGAAGAGGGAGAAGAGCTTATTTCATTAGCGAAGCAACATAATGTCGTTTTAAGTGTGTATCACAACCGTCGTCTTGATAATGATTTCTTAACGATAAAGAAATTATTACAAGAAAAAAGAATAGGAAATGTATACGCATATGAAGCGCATTTCGATCGTTTCCGCCCACATGTACGCGATCGTTGGAGAGAAAAGAACTTACCAGGATCAGGTATATTATATGATTTAGGATCGCATTTAATTGACCAAGCATTATCATTATTTGGGAAACCAGATGCGATAAGCGCAGATGTAATAAAACAACGACCAGGTGCAGAAGTTGATGATTACTTCCATGTTGTACTTCACTACGGAGTAAAGCGCGTTATTTTACATAGTAGCAGCTACGTAAAGCAAGCTGGACCGCATTTTACACTGCATGGAGATAAAGGTTCTATTGTGAAATACGGCATGGATTCACAGGAAGAACAATTAAAGACTGGAATGAAGCCAGGGGATAATGGTTATGGAACAGACCCTGAAGAGAATTTTGCTACTTTAGAAACAGAAGAAGAGTTAGTACGTATTCCAACAGAAGTCGGCTGTTATGACATGTATTATAAAGGTGTAAGAGATAGTATTGTAAATGGTGAGAAACCACCTGTAACAGCAGAAGAAGGCTTGGAAGTTATTAGACTTATTCAATTGGCAATTGAAAGTAGTGAAACTGGTAGAGTCATTTCGATAAAATAAAAAAGACACGATTCTGTGTCTTTTTTATTTTTGCGGAACAGAAAGTCCATAAAAGAACATCGTAACTATATCTTGTATATGTTTTTCTCGATCTCCTTCAAGAAGCTGTGCCCCGAAATCATCACCTAATTTAGTGAACATTTGAATGTACAGTAACATCATTCCTTTTGAAAGATGAGGGTTAATTTCATTTTTGCGCTGTGCTTGTTCTAATATTTCTAAATACCAAGGCAGGATTTTTTCGTTTTGATAACTATAAATAAATTCTCGGAGCTCTTCGTCTTTTTGCATCATTTGTAGTAGCATATCAGGCTGAAATAACCCGCCCGTATTCATTTTTCTTACAATCATTTTTTGCATCATATCATGAAAAGGTAATTTTTCTTCCGCAAGCTCTTTATAATATTGAAATTCAGATATTATAAATTCTTGTATAAGTTCCCTAAATAACGCATCTTTACTTCCAAAATGATTATAAATTGTAACTTGAGAAACGTTTGCTTTTTTTGCAATATGTTCTATTTTTACTTCATTAAATCCGCGTTCTGAAAATAATACGAAGGCTGCCTCTTTAATGGCACGTTTTTTCTTTTCTTTCACTTTTTCAAAGCCGTTCAATACAATCACCTCATTTAAAATATACAAGAAAAAATAATTGAAAACAATAATTTTGAAATATGGACATATAAATATTTCAAAAAGTTGTTGCGAATATGAAAGATGAAGAGTACAATAATTTTGAAATATCATACTTAAAATATTTCAAAAAATGAGGTGGGCTTATGATTTCAGTTCAAAATATCACAAAACAGTTTTCAAATGGGAAAGGCTTGTTTGATATTACATTTGAAGTGAAAGAAGGGGAAATTTTTGGCTACTTAGGACCAAATGGTGCTGGGAAATCAACAACGATTCGTAATTTAATGGGATTTATAAAACCGACGGCTGGTAAAGCGACAATTTTCGGGTTAGATTGTTGGGAAGATGCTGCGAAAATTCAAAGAGAAGTTGGCTATTTACCAGGAGAAATTTCTTTTATTGAAGGAATGAATGGATTAGAGTTTTTAAATTTGATGCAAGGAATGCGTGGGTTAAAAGATATAAAAAGACGAGATGAATTAATAGAACGTTTGCAATTCGATGTGAAAACACCAATTCGAAAAATGTCTAAAGGAATGAAACAAAAAGTAGGGATAGTTGCGGCATTTATGCATGATCCAGAAGTACTAATTTTAGATGAACCAACATCAGGACTCGATCCACTTATGCAACAAGTATTTATAGATTTAATATTAGAGGAAAAGCAAAGAGGGAAAACAATCCTTATGTCATCACATATTTTCACTGAAATTGAGAGAACTTGTGACAGAGTAGCTATTATTAAAGATGGACGTCTTGTAACGGTAGAAGATATTCATGATTTACAAGGAATGCGAAGACAAGTAATAGATGTAACAGTATCATCAGAGGAAGAAATCGAGTCTCTTAAACAATGTGATTTGCAATTTGAAGGGGTGAAAGGTAGAGAGGCGTCAATTATTGTGCAAGGAAACTATCAAACTGTTTTACAAATACTTTCAAACTATAATGTAACGGCACTTCAAACGAGAGCGACGGATTTAGAACATTTATTTATGCATTATTACGAGAAGAAAGAAGGGATAAAGCATGAATAAACAACTATTTTTAGCTAGTTTGAAAGAAACTCAAAAAAGTATATTGAGCTATGCTACTGGTGCAGCTCTTTATTTATGGTTATTAATTTGGATATTCCCATCGATGGTTTCAGCGAAAGGGTTAAATGAATTAATAAGTGCCATGCCTGATAGTGTAAAAAAAATCGTTGGAATGGAAAGCCCAATTCAAAATGTAATGGATTTTTTAGCTGGTGAATATTATAGCCTATTGTTTATTATCATTTTAACAATTTTTTGCGTCACGGTTGCAACGCATTTAATTGCTCGTCATGTAGATAAAGGGGCGATGGCATATTTATTAGCAACACCTGTATCAAGGGTGAAAATTGCAATTACACAAGCTGCTGTTCTCATATTGGGACTACTAATTATTGTAATTGTTACTTATGTAGCTGGTATATTAGGTGCAGAATGGTTTTTAAAAGATAATAATTTAAATAAAGAATTATTTTTGAAGATAAATGTAGTCGGGGGGCTAATATTTTTAGTAGTTAGTGCCTATTCATTTTTCTTTTCCTGTATATGTAATGATGAAAGGAAGGCACTTAGCTATTCAGCAAGTTTAACAATCCTATTTTTCGTATTAGATATGGTAGGGAAATTAAGCGATAAGTTAGAGTGGATGAGAAATATATCCTTGTTTACATTGTTTCGTCCGAAAGAAATTGCTGAAGGAACATATAATATATGGCCGGTAAGTATAGGTTTAACTGCTGGAGCACTTTGTATCTTCATAGTAGCAATTGTAGTATTTAGGAAGAGGGATTTACCGTTGTAAATTAGAAAGTCCACTGAGAAAGTGGGCTTTTTTCGTTTTTGTAGGAAAAAGATTTCTAAAATATACATTATTTATTAACGATAATCTACAGTCTGTTTATTAGAAAATATAATTAACACTATTAAATTAGTGTATATGTAACGATAAAAAACGATGTTAAAAAACTATATGGAATTTTTATG